>DASRHX010000451.1:0-5831 GCA_035650295.1 Bryobacteraceae bacterium
CGCTGCCGTCGAGTTTGGCGGGAGTGGTGGAGGTTGAGGCGGGGTTGTGAGAGCGGCGGTGAGTCTAATGGCGCCGTGCGTTCATAGGTCAAATGCGTCGCCTGTTTGTTGATCACTTCGAGCCATTCTGTCGTTCATGCCCTCCACCATCAGCGTCGATCATCACAACCTCTACTACGATGATGGCGAGCACAAGCTAACGTTGAGCGTGGAGTGGTCGGGAGTGGCGCGGACCGAGGATTTTCCCTGCGAGTTTGAGATCTACGCGGGAGATCTCACGCATTGGAGCGAGCCCGCTGGTGAAGAGATCAGCGCGCAGCGGCGCGAGGCGCTACTGGACGAGATCGCAGAGTACTATTCGAAGCCGCCGATGGCGGACATAGTCGGAAAGAACGGGGAGTTGCTGCGCGGGCAGTCAAAGTATCGATTTTCGCTGCAGATTTATCCGGAGCCGTCGCGGTATTACGAGGTTGGGCGGTTTCTTGCGATTCCGATGGCGCCGCCCGTGAAGGGTTCACGCGACCGGACGAAGTATTTCGTGCTGGACATTCGCGGCATCACGGAGTGGACGTCGCCCAAATTGTCAATTGACCGCGCGCATCTGGAGCAGGTGGTGCGGAAGATTGCAGACCGCGAAAAGATTGGCGTAATCGGGCTTTGATTACCGTCCCCAGCGCGGCATCCGCTTCTTGACGCTCTCCCACAGGCCAGGCGCGGCCTCGGGTTTGGGGGGCGTCTCTTCGGCGACCAGGGGCAGGCCGATCTCTTCGCGGGGCCGATTGTAAGGTTCGCGCGAGGCGATGCGGACACGGAAGCCGTGAAACTCATAGGTCCGTTTCGCCACAGATCCGTCTTTCTCTTCGACCACGACGGTGAATCGCGGTAGCGCGCCGGGTGAAGTGGGATTCTGCACCACGACGGGATAGTAACCTTTCATGTTGCGCTCGATGTACGAGGTTTCGTAGCGGTGTTTCCGTGGGTTAAAGATGAACACCCGAAGGCTGTCGAAGTCGTAGGGACTGTGGCGGACGGAGATGGTGGTCCATAGCCAGTTGTCACGGAGAATCTCCTCTGGCTCGTCGCGGACGACCTCCTTCACTTTGCCAAGCGAGAAATAGGACGTGATGCGCTGACCCTCGGCATACTGCGCCACCTCGTCGGGGATGGACATGAGTACCATGCGCGCGAGCACCCAGCCGGTGCGGCCGTCCTTAAGGCGCAGCAGGCTCCAATCGTCGAGATCGGCGTTGGCTGGGACGGTGGCTGCATCGTAGCCGTCAGGCTTGCCCGGCGCATAGGGGACGCGCGGGGTGACCTTGCCGCCAATCACGTCGACGGCTTCGTTTTCGCGGATTTGATAAAAGCTGGGGGACTGGCGATTGGGGTCGGTGTGGACGTTGAGCAGGTCGAACACGCTCGCCTTACCTTGTGAAGGAAGCTGGGCGGAGCGTTCGGCAACCTTGCGCAGGCGGGTCATTTGGGGCGGCGTGAGGAGGACGCGGCCATCGGTCCAACCCTCTACGCCTTGGCCCGTGCGCACCTTGGCGAAGCGGCGGCGGCGTTCGAGGATTTCCAGGCGTTCGCCATGGCGGACGGTGGCGGAGACAGTCGAGCGGGCAGCGAGGTCCGCGCGCAGGTTCAGCGAAACGGGGCCGACGAAGGCCTCGCCGATCGCCTTTTCGCGAGGCGGTCCGGTGCGGCAGGAGGCGAGCGCGAGCAGACTGAGAGCGGCGATTTGGGGGAGGAGTCTCCGCATGGAAAGCAGCGTGGACCCTTTTAGTTTAACGAGGGCGGCGCGTACAATCAAAGCTCAAATGAGCGAAACAACGAGTGAGACGGCGGGGGGCCGGTCGGAGTTCTATTGTCCGCAATGCCAGCTGGCGGTAGACAGGCCGCTGGTGTGCGGCGATTGCACGGCGGTGATTTGCCGCGAGTGCGGCACTGTATTGGAGCGCGTGGACGATTTGGGCGTGGGGTGAGGGAACAACGACCACCTGCCGGCGGCTAACTGCCCGAGGTTGCCGGCTCAATAATTGCCGACATGCTTCCCTGCGATCGCGGCATCCGCGGGTCCGCCCCGTAGGCTTGAATCTGGTCCCGCGCAAACTCGGCCTGTGCCAGCTCGCACGTCAGCACCACAGTCCGCCCTATCGTGTCCACCTCCACGGCGTGCCGGAATGCCTGCGTTTCCGTGCACAGGAACAACTTGCACAGCATCTCGATCACGTAATCGTAGGAGTGGTCGTCGTCGTCGAGCAGCACCACGTTCCACAACGCGGCGTGTTCGTCATGCGTCCCGGTTCCCGTTCCGGTCTCCGGCGCGGCGATGGTCTCGGTCATGTTTTGTTACGCGCTGCCAAGCCGCTGATAAACCTGCTCCACGTTCGTCCGGACGGCATCGGCCAGCACTTGTTCCATGGTAGGACGCGGCGGCGCGATCATGCGATACCCCAGGATAGTCCGCGCCACTTTCTCTCCATAGCCGCCATCGCTTAACGACTTCAGCGACCTCACCGTCACCTCCGCCTTCGTCTGCTCCACGTTCTTACCCGCCGCGCGTGCCTTGTCCACGCCGATCCTCAACTCTTCGATGTAGCGCGCCATCTGGTACACGATGGTCTTACCGTGCTGGATCTCCCCGTGGCCAGGTGCGATCGAATCGAACTCAAAGGCGGCCAGTTCCAGCAGCGTCCTCGGCCAGTCGCGCGGGTAGCCGTCGCCGATAAACGGAGTGGAGGCATGCAACATGTCGCCGCTCGCGATCACCTTCTTTTGCGGACAGAACACCACGATGTCGCCGGGAGTGTGCGCCCGCCCGCGAAACGCCACATGTAAGTCGTGCGCCTTATCGTGCAGAATCAGATCGCGATCGAGCGTGACGTTTGGCAACTCCGGCGTGAAGCTCTTCATCTCGGCTATGTAGGCTTCCGTCTCGCGCGCCATCCGTGACCACGTCTGCTTGTCTTCGCCAGTCGCCGTGCCCGCGCGCGTCTTGTAGTCTTCGGCCTGCCGGCCCGCCAGGTCCAGTTGCTGCTTCAAACGCGGCGACGTTTCACGGTCGATCATCCGCCGCGTTATTTCACTCGACAGAATGTCCGCCTTTGACGCCAGCTTCCGGTACGCGGGCAGCCCCTGCGAATGGTCCCAATGGAAATGCGACGCAACGATGTAGCGCACCGGCTTCGGTGTCAGCTCGGCACGGATCTGCCGCAGCAGGCTCGCCGCCGCCGACGGCTTCGAATGTGCATCCACGATCATCAGGTCCGCGGCGTTCTCGATGATCACGGCGTTGCAGTTCACCATCGTGTGCGGGCGCGACTGCGCCAGGTACACTCCCTCGGCCGCCTTGTGCAGGTCGAACAGCTTCGGCAAGGCCACCGGCGCACCCGCCTGCGCCCTCACCCGCGCGGCCCGGAACAACGCCTGATCCATCACCGCATACGCGGCCCACGCCGGGCCCATCAAGCGCCCGAAAAAGCCTCGCCGGGTCGGCATTTCATGGACATCCATGCCGTACATCCTAGCGCGCTTTGTACCCCTTGATACAATGGAAAAGAAAGGGGGCGTAACGGCTTCGACGGGATGGATTTGTTCTAGGAAGGCGTGCCGGGTTCCAGGCTCCCGTAAAACGACTGGAAACACAAAACTGCCAACACGCAGTTTGCCTACGCTGCCTAATTAATTAGGTAGCCGCCACCACTCACAGGCCCGCATGGGAGTGGTATGGCGTCATCTGGCGGGATCGGGCGCAGGCTTCTGTTCGTAGCCGAGGCTTTAAATCAATCGGACTAGGCCTTTACCGGGGCGCCGGTTGTCGCGGTATGGGCCGAAATTAAACAGCCGGATACGCACGTAGGCTTTCTAGGGCCGGCCATTTCGGACGCGGGTTCAACTCCCGCCGCCTCCACCACTGTCTATCTATCTGATAATAAAGTAAATATATTGTGTCATTTTTTGCAATTGTACAATTTATGTGCAGTTTGTTCGCCTGTCAACGGTCACTTTTGTTGTTGTAAATAGTCTATATTTCTGCAAATCTATAGGCATATCGAAACAACCTCAGCTTCCGTCCTACAGCCGAATCCTCAAATTGGCTCGCAAACAGTCGGTCCTTCGGCCAAGGGACGTAGAGCACCTTGGCATCGCCCGGGAATACCTTCTCCGGCTCGTTCGCCGCGGGGATCTGGTACGCGTTGGCCGCGGCATATACACGCTGCCCCGCGCGAAGGTTACCGAGCATCACAGCTTCGCCGAGGTAGCTAAGCAAGTTCCGGAATCCACTATCTGTCTTCTCTCCTCACTCGCCTTCTACAATCTCACCACCCAGGCTCCTCATGAAGTCTGGATCGCCCTGCCGCCGGGCGCAAGAACTCCACGCTCAACGGTAACGGCAATACGCGCCCATCGCTTTTCAGGTAAGGCGCTCACGGAGGGACGGGAGAAATACGTTGTTGAAGGTGTACCGGTGATGATCTACGTCCCAGCCAAGACGGTTGCCGACTGTTTCAAATTCAGAAACAAGATCGGAATCGATGTGGCGATGGAGGCGTTGCGCGAGTCGCTCCGCAAGAAAGCCGCGACTATCTCCGAGATTCGTTACTTCGCCCACATCTGTCGGGTGCAGCGCGTGATGCGGCCGTACCTGGACGCCATCTAATGCCGCAGCGCCAAAACTCGCCGGCGTCGGTGCGCGCGCGGCTGCTTGACCTGTCGCGAAAGCGTGGCGAGAGCTTTCAGCTCGTCCTAACACAGTACGCGAACGAACGGCTGCTCTATCGCTTGGGTAACTCCGAGTACAAAGATCGTTTTGTCTTGAAAGGCGCGATGCTATTCGTGGCATGGCAGGGGCATCTTCACCGGCCAACTCGCGACCTGGATCTGCTTGCATACGGACCTTCGGAGCCATTTGAGGTCGCGGCGGGTTTTCGTAAGATCTGTGAAGTCCAGGCCGACGATGGGATCACATTCATCGCCGACAGCATCGAAGCCGCGACGATCAAGGAGGACGCAGACTATGAAGGAGTGCGCCTCAACTTAATCGCTGAACTGGCTGGAGCCCGCATACCGGTTCAAATCGATATCGGATTCGGCGACGCGGTCGTGCCACTTCCGCCTGTGCTCGATTATCCGGCTCTCCTTCCAATCGCCCCGCCGGTAGTACGAGGCTATCCGAGGGAAGCGGTCGTCGCGGAGAAATTGGAGGCGATGGTGGAGCTCGACATACGCAACAGCCGGATGAAAGACTTCTACGACATATGGCTCATCTCTCGAACCTGGCCCTTCGAGCGCGGCGTGTTGCTCCGATCAATCCATGCCACGTTTGAGCGTCGTAAGACGCGTTTGCCGTCGGCAACTCCGTTTGCTCTCACTACCGAGTTCCTTACAGATTCCCTCAAGCAGGCTCAGTGGCAAGGCTTCGTGAAGCGAGTAGGACTGGAGGCAGGGACACCACCGCTGATTGATCTCGGCGTGCAACTTCGGGACTTTCTCCTACCGGTTCTCGACGCTCGCGGCCAAGAGGAGATGGTGTGGCTGCCCGGGGGGCCTTGGCGAATGCGCACTCACGACTCGATGCAGGCTTGAACCAGAGAAAAGGTCTTTTCTCTGGATTGCACGAAGCGCCGGTTTCCTGCGTCAGTTGGATGCCGGCCCTTCGGGGTGGAGGACTCACTCTCCGAGGTCGTTCCGCTCCACCTTGCCTCGATTCGGTACTCTGGTTTGCTCGTCACACGACCGGACAAACACTTTCTCACGTTGGTAGAACAGGCAAATTGAAGAACGGCGCGGACGCGCCAAACACGCTGTGGCGAAGATCGTGGCACGCCTCGCCG
>DASRHX010000452.1:0-15937 GCA_035650295.1 Bryobacteraceae bacterium
CTTGGGACATGCTGCCCACCGTCGCCGATCTGCTCAAGCGCCCGGCTCCGAAGAACCTCGACGGCGTCTCCATCATGCCCGCGCTCAACGGCGGCAAAGTGAAGGCAAACGAGAACCGTCACTTGTATTGGGAATTCTTCGAGCGCGGTTTCCACCAGGCGGTGCGCTGGCGTGACTGGAAGGCTGTCCGCCTCAAGGATGGAGGGAAAGCAGGCGCTCCCATCGAGCTCTACAACCTTTCCACCGACCTCGGCGAGACTACCGACCTGGCCGCAAAGGAACCCAAGATCGCCGCGCAGATCATCCACCTGATGGATACGTCACGCACGCCGTCGCCCATCTGGCCTTCAGCTACGAAAAGCGCCTCCGAAGGTTAAAATGATCCTTATGGCGCTGCGATCTCTTCCTGTGGCCTTGCTTGTGGCGTTTTCGCTACTGCCGCTGCACGCGGCAGACGAGCCGTGGACCGCGAAGGAACTGCTTCCGCCCGCCGATCTGGCCAAACGTTTGAACAAGGGCGACAAGCCCTTCATGATTTTCATCGGACCAAACCGTCTTTTCCGGACCAAGCACATTCCCGGGGCATCGGATGCAGGCATGGCTTCCAAGCCGGAAGGAATCGCGGGCCTGATGGCGCTCGTCAAAGGCAAGCCTCCGGAAACGGAGATCATCCTCTACTGTGGCTGTTGCCCGATGAACGTCTGCCCCAACATCCGCCCGGCAGTGAAGGCGCTCAAAGATGCCGGTTTCAAGAACGTGAAGTTACTTCACATTCCAGACCGCCTCGCCGACGACTGGACATCCAAGGGCTATCCCGTGGAGTCATCCCAATAATTAGCGTGTAGCCGTTGCCGCAACCGGTACTCCACCTGGAAACTGAAGCGAGAGGTGCAATACGCCCGCCTCAACCATGCCCGTGCATGAGACGGTCACCTCGGTTCCGTTCCCTTTGCGCACGATAGCAAAGGAAATTCTGCTGCCATCGATACTGCCTTCCGCGATCGGCGCGGTGCCTCTCTCGCTCGTAAGGGTTCCTGCCAACTGGCTCCCGGTTTGTTTTAACTCGAGCGACGCCTCGCGCTCCTTGCCGTTCTGCGTACGGTAACGCAGCTTCCACATTCCGCTGACGTCGTCCGGTGATGCCGGTGGCTTGACGAACTGGAACTTCGTGTTCGCATAAACCGTCGCGTACAACTTGTTGCCGTCCCGCCGCACATACTCACGGTCCCATCGATCCGCAAACTCATCACCCAATTCCGCAAGCAGTCTGCCTCCCGAAAGCACCTCCACTCCAGCCGGGGCTTCGAACTCGAGCGTCAACGTACCGTTGTAGATCTTCTGGTCGAGATCGTTCGACACGATAAACGACCTCTCATCCAGCGGCTTCACCACCGTGCGGTCACGAATCGTGCGAAATGCATACAACGGGCCCATCGGCACATACCAAACATCGCGCCGCCGGCTCACGTGCTTCAGGTGCGCCTCGTAGAAGGCGTCGGGACCGAAATCGAGCCACTGCGGATGCGACATGAAGTTGTACACGCCGCCTTTCGCATACACCTCGTCGAACTTCGCATTGATCGAGGCGAGGTCGATTGAGTCGGTCTTCGCGCCATTGCGGTGCTGCACCGCTTGTGTGTAACCAGCGTTCATCGGGTTTTCGTCGAAGTCCTGCACATCCGGCCGCACGTGTCCGTTCTGCGCCTCATTGGGATAGTTGCGCGCGACGATGTATCCCGCCGCGGCAATCTTCTTCTGGATAAACGGATACGGAGCGCAGTTGCCGCAGGGATAACACCACGACCACACATAAGGCTGCTGCGTCATGCGCAAAATATCGGCCCGCGAGCCTGCGATCTCGTAGTCCGTGTAGGCCGCTGCGCAGAACGCTTCGTCGTCGGGCTTCTTGCAGGGATGCTGCCGCGAGTGCGATCCAATCTCGTGCCCACTGGCGATCGCCTTGCGCAGGCGCGGCCAAAGATCGCGGATCTGCAGTTGCGTGAAGAAGCGATCCTCTGGCGCCGGATCGTGCTCGGTGCTCACAAAGATCGTCGCCTTGATTCCATACTTGTCCATCGCATCGATCGTCGCTGGGACAGAGGTTGTTGAGTCGTCGATGGTATGCACCACAACGGCCTTGGCATTGTTGAGATATTTCGTCTTACCCACGAAACGAATCTCTTGAGCGGGAAGAATGGTGGCAATCAGTATGAGGATCGAGACACGCATCGCAAACTGTCCTTCTTGATCAAGCGCCCGGCGCGACCCGGTCAAGCAGCGGCGCAAGGTACTTGTACGCCGCCGTCAACCGTTCCTCCACAACCGCTGGTGGCACTTTGTTCATGCCTCCATCGGTGCCATCGACGCGCTCAATCGACATTGGCCCGTTGAAACCCGCCGCGAACAGTGTGCGGAACATCCCCTCGTGATCGATATTGCCCTGTCCAGGCACTGGGAAATCGTTCACTCCTCGCAATCCCTTGTGATCCTTCAGGCAGACCGAACATACCTGCGGTGCGAGGTCCGGCAAATCGGGATCAGGATAGATGCCCTCGTAGTAAGAAATGTTCCCCGCATCCCACGCGATCTTGAAGTAGGGAGATCGCAGGCGTTTCAAAACGTCCAGGCAATCCTTGGCGCGCGCCGTAATTCCCGTGTGGGGCTTCAGCGCGATCACCACCTTTACGCTCTCTGCATGGCGCAGCGCCTTCTCCAGGCCCACATAGAAGCGCGTCACTTCCTCCTGCCAGTCACGCTCCCGCTTGGGTACCGTCGGAAACTTCGTGAAGTACCACGGCCCCGCCCCGACCATCACCGGAATCTCGTAATCGGCGCACAAATCCAATTGTGCGATGTAGCGGTCCAGCCCTTCGACGGTCAACGGATCTCCGCGAAAACCTCCCAGGCTCATGAACGGTTGCACGCCAAGATCGCGTATGCGCCGCAGCATCTTCGCGCGCTCGGGCTTTGTCATCTCCGGTGAATAGACCGTTTCCGTGCCGTGCCGCGCGCCCATGCTGATGTAGCGGTAGCCCATCTTGCGGATACGCGTCATCGCGTCGTCGAGCGCGAGCGGCGAGAACATTGTCGCCATCACGCCGAGCTTGTAGCGCTCTTGCGGCGCCGCTGGAACCAGTCGTGTAGCTGCGGGGACGGCCGCGATTGCTCCCAGAATATGCCTGCGTGTCATAAGTCCTTGGCGTGAGAGTACCATAGGCGAGGAAGTGAAAATGACGAACCAAATCAGCATGCCAAGAAGGACGTTTCTTGCATCGGCAGGCGCCGGCTTAGCGCTGGCGCAGAAGGGTCCGAACGATCAGGTAGTGATCGGTATGATCGGTGTCGGAAATCAGGGCACAGGCCGCCTCCGCGAGTTGTTGAAGGAGCCCGACGTGCGCATCGGGGCCATCTGCGATGTCGACTCTAGCCATCGCGACCGCGCCATTGAACTGGTCCAGACGCAGAAGGGTTACAAACCCGACGGCTTCGGCGATTTCCGTCGGCTTCTCGAAAAGAAAGACATCGACGCCGTCTCGATCATCACGCCCGACCACTGGCATGCCATCCCCACTGTGAACGCGTTTGAGGCGGGCAAAGACGTCTTCGTGGAGAAGCCGCTCAGCTTCAGCCTCATGGAGGGCCGCGCGATGGCCGACGGCACGCTCTTGTACAAGCGCGTCAGCCAAATGGGCAATCACATCCACAACGATCACGCCAACTACCGCCGCGTAGTGGAGTTAGTGAAGTCGGGCAAATTGGGAAAAATCACACGGGTGCATGCTTGGAAGACAAGTCCGACGAAGAATATTACCGGCCGCGCACCGGCAACGCTGCCCGCGGGGTTCGACTACGATTTCTGGCTCGGCCCCGCGCCCAAACGCCCCTACGAGCCGCTGCGGTCGCACGGTAGCTTCCGCCACTTTTGGGATTACTCCGGCGGCACATTCATCGATTTCTGGTGCCACATCTCCGACGTCGCCTTTTGGGCGATGGACTGGAAGGCGCCTCAAGCCATATCGGCATCGGGCGGGCGGTTCTTCTTGGACGACGCTACCGAAACCCCCGACACAATCGAGGCGATCCTGGAGTTTCCCGGTATGCTCTATCTGTTCAGCTTCCGGCCTACGCCGCTGCCCGGCTTCGAACACATGGGCCATATCGGTTGTCTGTTTGAAGGAACCGAGGCATCGCTCGTCACCAACTACGAAACCAACGAAGTTTGGGTTCGCGGCAAGAAGGTTGAAGATTTCCCCAGGCCGACGCAATCGATTCCCGACTCGCCCGGACACGTTCGCGAATTTCTGGACGCCGTCAAAACACGGAATATGGAGACGACCTGTAACTTGCGGTACGGACACCAACTGTCGAAATGCGGATTGCTTGCAAACATTTCATACCGTCTCGGCCGCAAGATTCACTGGGACGACGCCAAGGAGCGGATTAGCGGGGATAGCGAGGCGAACCAACAGCTTTCGCGTAAATTCCGCAAACCTTGGAAACTCAAGATGCCGAAGCATCTTTCGTAAGATCGCTCTAGCGCGAGCGCGCCCAGGCTGCCCAACGCATCGCACAACGTCAGGCCAGGAAGATTTGCGTGACGATGTACCGGCCGTTGGAATTCACCGTCACACCCACTCCCGTATCGCGGTAAATGCGGCTGAGGAGATTTCTGCGATGGCCGCGGCTGCGCAGCCATGCCGCGACCGCCGCCGAGGAGGCTCCCGTTGATCTCGACTGCTTATAGAGGTTTTCGGCGCATGCAGCGTACTCGATGTTCGCGGAACGGAGGCGGTTGACGAGAGTTCCACGTTCCGGATCCGTGTGACCGAAGAACCCCCGACGCTCCATTTCTCTGCTATGACGGCGCGCTTCCGCCGCCAGCGCATTGCTCCACAACAATACAGGAAGATTCCGCGACCTCCGTTCGCGGTTCACCACCAGGAACACCCTTTCTTCAACGGATCGTGCATCCTCCGTGCGGCGGGCCGCCTGAACCGCACCAGCGAAAGCCAATCCAACGAAGGCCCGCCGGTTCACTCCCATACCTGAGTTGACGCGAACGGAGCTCGATTTGTTGCTAGCTGATCATCAACGGCAAGACATCCGCTCAGGCTCCAGCCAATACCGGATATACCTTGCGGATCGCGGCGACGATATCGTCCAGGTCACGGCGAGTGAACTTCGGATCTATCAATACGCCACCAAAGCGGCCGAGAATATCGACGGTGCGGGGACAAGTATCCGGGCCGTAACGCATGGCCTTTCCCCTCGCCGTCTGGAACGACGGCCAAGCCGGATGAATCGTCTTCTTGGCGACGATGTGAGGCAGTGTGGGGAGAATCACAGAGCCGCCCGGACGCGAAGCGGCTACGTTTTCCGCTTTCATCGCCGCCAGGAACTTATCGCACCGCTCCTTCGATCCAAAGTCCATAAAGACGCCGCTTCCGAGTTCTCCTTGGGGATCCGGCAGGCGCCGCAACTTGAGGCCCGGCAGATCGCGGATGCCTTCATAGACGCGGCTGGCATTGGCGCGCACGGAATCGACGATCTTATCGAGCTTGCGGGTCTGCGCCAGCAGCACACCGCCTGTGAGTTCGCTCATGCGAAAGTTGGTGCCGGGAAACCAATTCAGTGCGGGCTTGCCGCCGACCATCTCTTGGTGCGGGCCGCGCAACCCCCCCAGGTCGTGGAAACGCGACGCGCGCTCAAACAGCTCCGGGTTGTTGGTGACGAGGGCGCCGCCTTCTCCAGCCGTGATGGTCTTGTTCATCTGGAGACTGTAGATGCCGATATCGCCGAAGGAGCCGAGTGGACGGCCCTTGTAACTGGCGCCCACGCTCTGCGCGCAATCTTCGATCATGCGAAGCCTGTGTTTCCGGGCGACGCCTAGTATGGGATCGAGATCGGCGGGGTTGCCCTGGAGGTGCACCACCATGATTGCCTTCGTGCTGGAGGTGATGCATTTCTCGATGCCGTTGGGGTCGACATTGAAGGATTCATCGATTTCCGCGAAAACGGGCAAGGCTCCCGCGAGCACCACGGCATTGAAGCATGAATGCCAGGTCCACGTGGGAAGAATCACTTCGTCGCCAGGACCCAGTTCGAGCGCGGCTACGGCACAGTGAAGCGCGGCGGTCCCGGAAGTGACGCCCAGAGCGAATTTCGCCTGCATGCGGGCGGCGAATTCCTTCTCAAATTGCAGGACCTTCTTCGGCGGAGCTCCAGGACCGTACCAGCGAAAGGGAGATTTCGCGTCCAGCACTTCGAGCACCTCGGCGCGCTCCTTGTCGTCGTAAAATTCCGATCCCCAATAGCCGGCCCGAAGCGGCTTCTCGCGCACGGGCGCACCGCCATCGATGGCGAGTTTGGGGGCCGCGCTACCACGCTGGGCGGTGGCAGTCGCAGCGGCCGCTGTCATGAAGATTCTGCGTTTCATATGGGCTCCGTGTACAGGGTGACGGAAGTAGGCCCCAAACACAAGCGGGCGCTCGGCGGTAGAGTTATGCAATGCAGACAACCCGCGTGGCGGCCGTGAGCATGAATGGATATCTGGGTGAACCAGAGCGGGTTCTTGCCGCCATCGGCCTCTGGTGCGAGCGGGCGGTCGCCGCGGGGGCTCATCTCGTGCTCTTCCCCGAGTTGGTGGTTCACGGCCATTGCACTCCCAATACCTGGGAACTCGCCGAGCCAGTCCCCGATGGGCCTAGCGTGCGCAAGTTGAGCGAGCTGGCCAAGCACCATCGCCTGGTACTCTCAGTGGGCCTAAGCGAGAAAGAGCGCGACATCATCTTCAACACCCAGGTGCTGGTTGGTCCTGATGGCTACATCGGCAAGCAGCGGAAGTTGCACTTGTCGCGCGACGAGGTGAATCACTATAAGGGAGGCCGGGACATCCTGGTGTTCGACATTGGGCGCTGTAAGGTTGGCACCGTGATTTGCTACGACAACCAGTTCCCCGAGGTCGCACGTGTAATGGCTTTGCGCGGCGCTGACGTACTCCTGATGCCGCACGCCGCCCGATTCAAGCCGTGGTCCGACACGGCCGAAAGCGAGGCAGCAGCGAGGCGCCACTCGCACGACTTTGTTTCGGTGTACGCATTGCGAGCCCGCGAAAACTCCTGCTTCGCCGTGCTCACCGATCAGGCCGGCCGGGCTGGCACTCTGGATAGCTATCCCAAAGATCATGAGAATCAGCCGCACCATGCTGGCGTGGCCATCATCTGGGGACCCGATGGGGAAGTGCTGGCGAGCGCTCAGCAGGAGCGTGTGCAGGAAGAAATGATTGTCGCCGACCTCGATCCGATACTTCTGGCACGGGAGCGGTCCCTCTCCAACTACATGCTCCGAACGCGGCGGCCGGAGTTATTCGGAGAAATAGTACGAGACCAAGTTTCTTCGTGAAGCAATGCAGCGCCAGTTGTGGCGCGCAGGCTTGCGGCGGCTGCGCACCAAGAGTACTCTTACTCAGACATTGCCATGTTGGAAGGGGCTCCCATGCATTCAGCGAAACATCGTCGCTTTCTGAACCTTACTTGGCGTCAATTACTAGCCGCAGTGCTCTGCCAGTTCCTGGCGGTCACCAGCCTGTATGCGCAAATTTCAAACGCTTCTATCAACGGAACGGCCCGTGACTCTACGGGCGCCTTTGTACCTGAAACGGCGATTCTGCTGCGGAACACGGCAACTGGTGTCGAAACCCGCACCGTCACGAACGACCAGGGTATCTACGTCATCCTGAACATCCTTCCAGGAAACTACACGCTGGAAGCCAGTAAGGCTGGGTTCAGTACCAACAAGCTTGAACCTTTCAACCTGGTTGTGAACCAGCGGTCGGTCTTCGACATTGCCCTGACCGTTGGGAGCGTGCAGGAATCCGTTACGGTGGAGGCGGCCGGTGCGCAATTACAGAGTGCTACCGCCGAACTGGGGAGCGTGCTGACGCGGCAGCAGGTGATCGACCTGCCGGCAGGCAGAAACATTCAGAACCTGATGCGGCTAACGCCCGGCGTCACGGCGATCGGCACCGGGCAATCGAGCATTCCGTCGGTGAACGGCCAGATCAACCGCAGCAGCATGTACATGCTGGATGGCGTGAACAACCAGGCCACCTTCTTTAGCAACCTGGCCCTGAACCCCATCATGGAGACCGTCGAGGAGTTCAAAGTCCAGTCGCACAGCGACTCGGCGGAGGTCGGCGGCGTGATGGGCGGCGTCATCAACACCACAACCAAATCGGGCACCAACAAACTTCACGGAAACGTCTACGCCGTCGAGCAGAACGACGCCTTCAATGCCCGCAACACATTCCTGGCTTCGGTAGCGCCCTTTAAGGGGCACACGTTCGGCGGTACCGCCGGCGGGCCGGTCATGATCCCCAAACTTTACGACGGGAAAAACAAGACCTTCTTCTTTGGCGGATACCAGAGGTTTTACAGCGTTGGCCCGGCTCTGAGCACCTTGCGCGTGCCGACTCCCGCTAACTTGCAGGGCGATCTAAGCGACTGGCCACAACAGATCTACGACCCGTTCTCGACTCGCGCGAATCCGGACGGGTCGGGTACATTCATCCGCGACGCGTTCGCCGGCAATAGGATACCTGCCAGCCGCCTGAACCCCGGGATGGTGTACTTCGCGCAGACTGTTCTGCCTCCGATCGAACCCACCGGTATATCCAACCAGAACGCCTGGAACCGGACTAGGGTGCAGAACTGGCAGCACAGCGTGAACGGCCGCATCGACCACCGATTTAGCGACAAGGATTCGATTTGGGTGCGCTATACCGGGTTCTTCAATCCTGGCAGAGGGGCGGCCAGCCTCCCCACACAGGCACGAAGGTCGAATGGCCGCGGCCATAATCTCGCCGCAAACTGGATACACACCTTCGGACCTGGGACGATGATCCAGTATCAGTTCGGCCGTGTGTTCCAGTGGACCGCGTCGTGGGATCACTACCGTTCCCTGCCTTCGGACTTCGCCAGCAAAGTAGGATACTCGGCAAACGTCATCACGCCGTACGTGGACGGCGACACGTACTATCCCGGCTTCAACCCCGCTGGCTTCTTCAGCAGCCAGGAACAGTGGAACGTCAGCCGCACGGGAGACAGTTGGCACCACCGTGCAGGCTTCTCCAAGCTGGTTGGCTCGCATACGTTCAAGTTTGGCGCAGAGTATAACCGGGTCCAGTGGTATTACGAAAATGGAGTCACGTCGATCGGTTTCCAGAACGCCCAAACGGCCGACCCCCTTCGAATCGGCACCACGGGCAGCCCCCTGGCTTCATTCCTGCTCAACGTCCCGGACAGCGCCACCCGCCGCGACATCATCGAGACGATGCCCTGGTGGGGCGGCGTGATCGGCTTCTACGCGCAGGACTCCTGGAAAGCGACAAACCGGTTGACCCTAAATATCGGCTTGCGGTACGACCGCACCTTCATCCCCACGGCGGGAACCGACGACCGCAACAACAACTTTGCCGGTAACATGAACTACCTCAACGGAACGTACATCCTCCAAAGGATGGCGCCGCCCTGTGGTTCGGGGGTCACAAAGGGCGGTTGCATCCCGACGCCGGCTGGTGCGCCCGCTGGCTGGCTGCCGGAAAACGTCGTGGTCGCCGAAGGCGGTAAGGTCTGGCACGACACGACGAAGAACTTTCAGCCGCGGCTCGGCTTTGCGTATCGCTTGAGATCGAAGACCGTCATCCGCGCCTCATCCGGGATATTCTTCGATAACTTTTCCGGCGTCACCCAGCTGGCCCGCAATTTCATCGGCACGTATCCCGCCTTGGGCTGGCAATCCGCGGCAAATTTGAACTACCCTAGCGCTTCCGCGCCTCTGCCGGTGATCTCGGCATTTAATCCGCTACCTTCCGCGACGCTTCCCGTGGCCAATCCATTCAGCCAGACAACGTACTGCGGAGACCCCAACTGGAAGAACGCGTACTCAATGCAGTGGAACTTCGGCTTCCAACACGAGTTCCCCCAGGGTTTCCTGCTGTCGGCGAACTATGTCGGTTCCGGGAGCCGGCGGACAACCGTAGGCGGGCGTTATGGTACGGCGCTTTATCCCGGCCCCGGCCGATGGCAAGACCGGGCGCGGTATCCCTACATGAGCATCCCGTCGTCGTTTGACCGCAGTTGGGGCACGGCAAGTTATCACGGCCTGCAGACGTCGTTGGAGCGCCGATGGTCGAATGGCTTGGCGTTCACTGCGGCCTATACCTGGTCGAAGGCGATGGACCCGGGGTCCTCAGGCTTCTTCGGTGTGGAAGGCAACTCCATCCAGAACCCGTATGACATGAGGGCCGACCACAGCGTCTCCAGCTACGACGTTCCCCACAACCTGGTGCTGAGCTGGGTGTACGACCTGCCCTTCGGCAAGAGCAAAGCTCTGCGCACGGGCAATAACGTGGTGGATTACGTGATCGGCAACTGGCAGATCAACGGCTTGGCGGACATCCGTTCCGGCCAGCCTGTGAATCTCACCGTAGCGGGCGACATCGCCAACATCGGCGGCAACGCGGGGCGTCCCAACGTGGTCGGCGATTGGCGCGTCGAGAATTCGACTCCCGCCCGCTGGTTCGCCAAAGAGGCCTTCGCCGCGCCGCCAGCGTTTACCTTCGGCAACGTCGGCCGGAATGTCCTGCGTGCCGACGGTGTGCACCGCCTGGATATGTCGGTGTTCCGGAACTTCCCTTTCAAAGAGCGCTACATGGCTCAGTTGCGCGTGGAGGGATATAACGTGCTCAATGTGGTTACTTACAACGCACCGGTAGCCGAGTTCACCAACGCGAATTTTGGCAGGGTGACCGCCGCACAGGCGCCGCGGACACTACAAATCGGCGCCCGGTTATATTTCTAGGCGTAACGGATTGAAAAGGTGGTGGCCAGAGACGGACTTGAACCGCCGACGCCGGCCTTTTCAGGGCCGCGCTCTACCAACTGAGCTATCTGGCCAAACACCTCATTATAACAAACGCTCAGGCGATCCTCACTGAACCGTGATCGCCTGCTGCGTGGTGAAGTAGAGCGAAGTTTCCGACGGAATGCGCACGCGCTGTCCCTTCATGAAAACCTGCGCGCCGGCGCCCGCCGCCGCGCCTGCTCCCGCGCCAATGGCCGCGCCCTTACCGCCGCCGAGGATCCCGCCCAGGATCGCGCCGCCTACCCCTGTCACCGCCGCAGTTTTGGCTGTCTTGGATGTCTGCGAGCCGGACTCCTGGGACACGCTGGCTGTGTTCACCATGATTTTCTTGCCGCCCACGGTGACCGCCGTGAGAGCAACGGTGAGTTCCGTTCTGCCGGTGAACTTCCCCGATTCCTTCTCGGTGACCAGTTTCACCGTCGCATCGGCGCCCTTCGGCGCGATCTCCTCGTCATTCACCACGATCGGCCGAATGAGACTGGCGCGAAACTCGTCGCCCTCACTCGCCCTTTGCGAGTCGATGGAATCGATCATCTGCACGCCGATTTCGGTGCCGGAAGGAATCTCGCGAGTGCTGGCTTTACCCACCATTGCCGACAGCACGCGCTCACTGACGCCGGCCTGTTTGAGATCGACGATGGTTGCCGTGTCCAAACTCATTTTTCCTGGATTCCGTTTGAGGTAGTCGATCAGGAACGCCTCCTGAAATCCGGCCGTGGACAGCTCGCGAATTTGCTGCGGTCCCACTGGCACGCCCGAAGGCGCGCGCTCCGAAATGGCCGCAATCACCAATTCGCTCACTCCGGCCTGCTTCAACTCAATCAGCTTCGACGGCTCGCCGGACAGTTTCGAAGGTTGCTTTCGGACCATTTCCAAAATGAAGTCCTGACTCATGCCCGATTTGGACAGCTTCACCACATCTTCGTTCGAAACCGCCACTTGTCCCGGCGATATCGCCGTCATCATCAACATTGCTGCAATAAAACACACAATTCGCTTCATGTTCTCTACCTCCTCTTCCCCATAGACGCGCCTAACCATGGCGAGGCTTCAACGAATCAGCGCTATCGACGCTGTAACAGCCGCTCGATCGCTTCCAGTTCCTTGCCAGCTTCGCCCCATTTTCCTTGCGATGTCAGATCCCGGTATCGCTGCATCCGCGTCCGCATCTCTTCAATACGCGGATCGGGGCCCGCGCTTGTCTCACTCTTTGTTTTGGGTTCGCCGGGCGCGGCCACGGCGGTCGAGCTGGGCGTGCTCGGGGCCGCAGGCTGCAACCCGGTCAATTCGGCAATTGCTTCCTGGTATGTGTCGCGATAAATCAGGTCGTTGCCCACCGCCACTACAACCTTCTTCAACTGCGGCATCCGCGCTTCGCTCGATTGAATGTATATCGGCTTCACGTAGAGAAACGAGTTGTCCACGGGCAACACAAGCATCTGCCCGCGCAACACCTGCGAACCTTGCTGATTCCACAGTGAGAGGTCCTTCGAGATGTTCTGATCCTGATTGATGCGCGCCTCAATCTGCATCGGTCCAAACAGCAGCGCTTGCTTGGATAGCTGTAGAAAACGCACTTCTCCCAAATTCTCGTCGTCGCAACGCGCGACCATCAGGCCGATCATGTTGTCCTTATTCCGCGGAGTGAAGGGAAGCACAAGCAGAAATTCCGGCTTCGTCTCCCCGGGCAGAGTCGCCACGACATAGGTCGGCGCCAACGGTTGCGGGGTGGCTTCGTTCCCATAGATGTTGCGCGCGATGTCCCACAGATCCTCCTTGTTATAGAAGGCCTGCGGATCGCGCATGTGGAACGTGCGGTAGATTTCGGCCTGCACGCGGAAGTAGGTCTCGGGATATCGGGCGTGTTTGCGCAGGCCGGCCGGCATCGCCGCGGCGTCTTCGAAGAGTTTCGGGAACAGGCCTCGATAGGCGCGGACAATGGGGTCGTCGGGATCGAACACATAAAGATGCACGTTGCCGTCGTAAGCATCGACTGTTGCCTTCACGGCATTGCGCATGTAGTTCACGCGCTTCCCGCTGGCCACACGCAGGTACGCCGAGTAAGGATGCGCGTCCGACACTGTGTAGGCGTCCACGGTCCACACGAGCCGCCCTTCCTCGGTTAACACCAGGTACGGATCCGTCTCCCATTCGAGGAAGCCCGCCACCTCCTTCAGGCGATCGAGCACCTTCCGGCGAATCATCATCCGCGACTCTGGCGTGAAAAGTTGCGTCAAGAGAACGTTGGGATCCATGGTGCTCACGGCGGCGGCCGTGCGCGCCATCAGCGAACCCATGGGAATGCCGCCGCTTCCCTCATAGCGGGTGAACACGCTGTCGTTGCCCGACGGATAGCTGAACTCTTTTTGGCCGGTGCGCACGAACACGGGCTCGTGCGGGATCTCGCCAAAGTAGATCTCCGGCCGCGTCAGCTTCAGGTTCGCGGCTTTGATCTGCGGGGGCGCGTCCTGCACAAAGAACACAGGCAGGCCATCGGTGGTGATCCTATTTGCCTCGGCCATCACCATGCCGTAGCCATGCGTGTAGATGAAGTGCGGATTGATCCATCCTTTGCGCGCGTCCGGCAACTGGCGAATGTCCAGTTCGCGCGGGCTCAACAATACCTGCCGCAGTTGTCCGTCGATCATGTATCGGTCAACGTCGGTGTCCGGGAACGCGTAATAAGGACGGAGCGCCTGAATCTGCGTCGTCGTGTCGTGGAACGCCCGCCAGTCCCAAAGCCTCACGTTGTCGATCAGCGGCTTGTGCCGCGCAATGTCGATCCGCGCCTCGAGCCTGGCGGGGAATTCGGTTTCCTGCACTCGCTTGGACAATCCATAAGCGCGGCGCGTGGCCTCAATGTGGCGCGCGATATACGGGCGCTGTAGCGAAATTTCGTTGGGCCGAACATAGACGGCGTTCACGGCGCCTGGAACCAGCGCGAGTGCAAAGTATGCGATGCCCGGCAAGATGACTGCCTTCATTTGGCCCGCCACGACGCCCGCCGCCGCGGCGAGCAAGGTTCCGAAGAGGAACCAAAGCAACGGCAGCACGATCCGCTCGTCGACATAATCCACGCCGACCAAAAATCCGTGGTCGCTATTCAAAAGGTCGTAGCGGTCCAGCGCGACGCCCACTGCAACGGCGACCAGCACGGCGGCCAGGCTTGCCCGCAGGAACCACGACTCCAGCCCGAGCTTCGACCGTAACTCTGAAAGGTCGATCATCTCGATCCCTTCGCCGGGCCGCAAAAACGAGCGGAAATCCGCGAGCCGCGCCGTCAGCCAGTTCACCACGGCGGCGAACAACGTCACGGCAAGTACATAGTTCCGCACGCCGCGCCAGAAGGGCAGTTCGAACAGGTAGAACGCCATCGGCCGGCCAAACACCGGATCTACCCAGCCATCACCCGGAATGCCTCTCGATCCGAAATAACGAACCACGGTCCAGTTGTCGATGGTGATCAGCGCGATCAAGGCCGACAGAGCGAGCAGCGCCGCCGCGATCGCGACGCGGAACTGTCCGGCGCCGCCCACGCGCACGGGACCACTATGCGCAGCCATCCGATGAGCGGCGTACAGCACCACGAACGCCACCACCGCTCCTCCGGCGATGGGCAGCACGCCATAGCTCCACATCCTCCACCATGTTTCGATCTGTCCGATCTCGCGCCACCACAGGTAATCGATGTATGTGGACGCGACGCTGCGCGCGCTCAGCAGCACCAGGAACAACCCGATGACAATGAGAGGCAGGTAACCGCCGGGACGGCGCGGTGGAGGATAAACGATCTCAGGATAGGCGCTCACTGGCACCTACTATAGCGTCGTGTGGGCTGGGAAAGAATCTCTACGCGTTACGCTGCCACACGATACGCCCATTCACGATGGTTGCCACGGGGCCGCCAATATAGGCGTGCCCATGGAAGGGTGAGTTCCTGCTCTTCGACTGTGTCTTGTTCACGTCGTAGGTCCAGGAGGTCGAGGTGTCGAAGATCGTGGCATCTCCCGCCGCCCCCACGGCAAGCGTACCGCGGTTGAGTCCGAGCACTCGCGATGGGCCCGTCGTGTAGAGCTCCACCATCTTCATCAGCGTGATCTTGCCGGGATGCACAAGCTGTTCGAGCGTAATGCCAATCGCCGTCTCGAGCCCTGTGATGCCAAATGGGCATCGCTCGAATTCCTGCATTTTGTCGCTGCCGGCATGCGGAGCGTGATCGGTCGCGATTACCTCCACGGTGCCATCCACGAGTCCGTTCAGAACCGCGCTCACATCCTGCTTACCCCGCAGCGGAGGTTTCATCTTGTAGCTGGAGTCGTACGCTACGGTATCGCAATCAGCCAGCACAAAATGATGCGGCGTCGCCTCGCAGCTCACTTTGAGTCCGCGCTTCTTAGCAAAACTCACCATCGCCACCGCATGCTGCGTCGAAATGTGCGCCACGTGATACCGCGCCCCCGTCAACTCGGCCAACAGAATGTCGCGCGCCACCATCACATCCTCGGCCGCGGAAGGAATCCCGCGCAGCCCCCGCCGCACGCTCGTCTCGCCTTCGTGCATGTCGCCGCCGGCGCTTAGGTTCAGGTCCTCGCAGTGGTCGATTACTGGTATTCCGTGTCCCTTGGCCAACTCCATCGCACGCCGCATGACGCGTGAATTCATCACCGGGCGCCCGTCGTCGGAGATCGCCACCGCACCCGCGCGCACCATCGATCCGATGCCCGCCAGCTCCTCGCCCGCGCTGCCCTTCGTGATCGCCCCAATCGGATACACATTCACCACGGACCGCTGCTTCGCCCGTTCCATAATGAAGCTCGTCACCGTCGCGCTATCGTTCACCGGCGACGTGTTCGGCATGCAACATATGCTCGTGAACCCGCCCGCCGCCGCCGCGCGCGAACCCGTCTCAATGGTTTCCGCGTACTCGTAACCCGGCTCGCGCAGGTGCACGTGCATGTCGAGAAATCCCGGCGCCACCACCATGCCGCTGGCGTCGAAAACCTCGGCCTTCGAG
>DASRHX010000453.1:0-7002 GCA_035650295.1 Bryobacteraceae bacterium
CATGACCGGCCGTTTGCCGAGCCCGTATACCTGGATCCCTTGCCCGAGGGAATCGATTGCCAGCGCTGCCATGGCCCCGGCCGCAAACACGCGCAACTGGCGAAGACAGCGGGAGCAAAACTTGACGCAATTCGCGGAGCGATCGTGAACCCGTCACGTCTGAGCACGGAACGGCGGGAGGAGGTCTGCATCCAATGCCACCTCGAAACAACGAGCTTCCCTCTGCCAAACTCAATCCAGCTTTACGACAGGGGCCCATTCTCCTACAAGCCGGGTGAGCCGCTGAGTGCCTACTGGCTCTTTTTCGACCATGCCCCTAACAAAGGACGTGACGACAAATTCGAAATCGTTAACGCCGTCTATCGCATGCGCCGCTCCAAGTGCTTTGTTGAAAGTAAAGGCGCCCTGGAGTGCGCTTCCTGCCACAATCCGCACGACGTTCCCCGCGGCGCCGAAGCCACGCGCCACTATGACGCCGCCTGTCGCAAGTGCCACGCTTCTGGCTTCGATCGCGCGGTCGCCGCCGGGAAACACACGCAAGCCGCCGGCTGCGCCGATTGCCACATGCCAAAACGGCGTACGGAAGATGTCATCCACTCCGTCGCCACCGACCATTTCATCCAGCGGCGCGCACCCGAAGGCGATCTCCTTGCCGAGAGGCCGGAGCGCCACGAGACAGGCGACAACGCCTTTCGCGGCGAAGTCGTGCTTTACTATCCCGAAAAATTGCCCCCCGCACCCGGCAACGATCTCTATCTCGCGCTCGCTCAGGTAGTCGACAAGAGCAATCTGATCGCGGGAATCGGCCAACTCGCGAAAGCGATCGAACGGCATCCTTCGGCGCGTGCCGACTTTTACTTGGGCTTGGCCGACGCGTGGCGAAACAGCGGGCAGATCGAAAAGGCTCTGCCGTTCTACCGCGAGGCAGTCCGTCGAAACCCGCGGTTCTCGTTCGGCCGGCTGAGACTCGGATCAGCCCTCCGGCACGCCGGACAAACAGCCGAAGCCGCGGAAATCCTCAAGCGGGCTACCGCTTTGGACCCGAAGGATGCCTCGACTTGGCATGAACTCGGGCTGGCCTATCGCGAACAAGGCAAAACGTCCGAAGCGATAGCCGCGCTCCAGAAGGCCATTGCGCTCGATCCGGAAATGCCGGAGCCGCACAGCAACCTCGGCATCGTCTGGATGGCTTCAGGAGAGACGGCGCGTGCCGAGGGAGCTTTTCGTGAAGCCATTCGCATTCAACCCGGCTACACCGACGCGCACAACAATCTCGGCAATCTTCTTGCGGGAACTCGCGACTTTAAGCAGGCTCGATATCACTTCGAGGCATCGCTCCGCTTCCGGCCTGACGATGCCCGCACCCGCTACAACTTCGCGATGGCGCTAGGCCGGGCGCGCGACTATGACGGAGCGCAGCGGCAATTGGAGGAATCCGTTCGAGCCGATCCCGAATTTCCTGAAGCGCGCCTCCTCCTGGCGCAACTGTTGCTGGCCAAGGGACAAACGCAGTTGGCGCTGCCACACCTGCAAAAAGCGGCAGCCGCTTCCGACTTGGCGGTGCGCGAGCGCGCAACGCAACTTCTGCGCCAGATCGGAAGCGGCCGCTAGCTTAAGCGCGTTCCTAGAACGAGAGCCGTCCTGTGAACTGAACCTGACGGGGTGTCCAGTACGACTGCTGCAACTGCTGGATGCCCGTCGTCGCATCCGGATTGACCATGCCTTGGATATTGAACGCATTGAAAGCGTCCACATTGAATCGCAGTCTGACACGCTCGGTGATCACAAACTCCTTGTAGAGCGACAGGTTGGTCTGGAAGTTCTTCGGTCCTTGCAGAACGAAAGAGTTATATGGATTGACTCCACTCCCCGATGAGCCGCCTGGGCCGGGTGCGAAGGCGACCGTCACCTGCTGGCCGTTGGCCAGTCTCTGGGACACGTTGTTGTTGCCGAAGTTCGTCGCGCCGGGAGTGTTGTTGATCGGAGCCAGATACGGCACATAGTCCGAAGGAACTCCCTGGACGCCGCGCGTGGCAGCGTTGATTACGGTCGGGGCGAGGTAGCCGTTGAACCACATGTACGCCGGGCGGCACACGCCGGACCGGCAGTCCGTTACTGGAACGCTGTTCTTGTATTCTTTCACCGGGCTGGTTGCTCCCCAGTTGGTGTTTGCGACCTGGAATGCCTGCGACACGACCGTGCCGGTGAACGCGATCTGATAGCCGCCGATGAGCGCGTCCAGGAAACGGTTGCTGTTCTTCAGGAAGCGGCGTCCCTTGCCGAACGGTACATCCACCAGCCCGTTGAACGACACGCGGTGCAAGGGAATTGCGGTGTCTTGACGGTAGTTTTGCCAGCGGTTGAATTCGCGGCTCGGTTCGAATTTGGTGCCGACATCCATGCCTTCCGGAATCGCTCCCGGAGCATAGAGTTCAACAGGGTTTAGGACGTTATCGCGGAAAGTGTTGCCTCCCACGCGGAAGGCCCTCGAGTAAACGTAGAACGCCTGATACCCGAATCCACGCCGGTAAGGCCGTTGATAGTTGAACTGGAGAGCGCTATCGTTGGAGAAACCGTACTTGGTGGACTGGGTGATGCCGCCCCACGTTGTGTTGTTGTAGGGCCGGTGCGCGACACTCGCCAGTGGCCCGGTGGGCAGTGTGGTCCCGGTCTTCGCTTGCCACACGTACGCCGAGGGCGCGTCGTTGATGAGGTAGTTCTGATCGAGGTTTTCGCCGTGAGTAAACACGTAAGAGGCGCGGAACACCGAACCATCTCTAAACGGCTGCTCGATGGTGAAGTTTGCTTCCTGCACTCTGGCCGGCGGGTAGTCTGCGCTGGCCACCGTGCCCGGGCCGATGCCAGGCAGAAGCGCAGTGGTGCTTTCGGTATTGACGACGTCAGCGGAATTTACGCCGGTGATCACCCGCAGGGGGTTGCGCAGTAGAGAGTTCGGCAGGCCGTCCGGCGACTGCGCGGCGGCGGTGTAGCTCTGCGAATAGGCCGCGGTGAAGGGATAACTTGCCGTCAGGTAGCGGATGGAATTGCGAACGGGGACCGGATAAATATACACGCCGTAACCGCCGCGAATAACCGTTCCGCCGCGTCCGAAGGACGGCATGTAGGCGAAGCCGACGCGCGGCAGGAAGTTCGCATTGGCGCCGGCGATACCCCGCGACGGCATACCACCCTGCTCCATGTTTTCGAACTTCACGCCGAGATTGGTGAGGTTGGTGATAATCGCGTTGGTGGTGAGCCCGTTGCTCACGTAGTAATCCAGCGGGCGGGGCAGCGCCAGCGCCGTGTTCTTAATGTCGAAGGCGACCATGTAATCGTTGGCTGCGCGTGGCGCGTTATGCGCTTCCCAGCGAAGTCCAAGGTTCAAGGTAAGGCGAGAGGACACCCGCCAGTTGTCCTGAATATAGGAATCGTACTCCCTTAGAGAACTGATATTGAAGGGAGCGTTACGCCGCTGGCTGAAAGTGGCGCCCGCCCCCAGGAAGAAGTCGGCATTCGGATCGCCTGTATTCGCGCGAACACCGTAGTTCGCTCCAGTGGTTGGATCGTAAATGCCCGTGGCCTGGTTGGTATACGTAACCTCGTCCACCGAGCGGTCCGACAAGTAGGCGAAACGCTCGTGCCGGTACCGAAAGCCAAATGCGATCTGGTGTTTACCCCAAATCTTGTTCAGGTTTTCGTCGATTGTCGATACCCGCTGGCTCATGCCGTAGTACCACTGAGAACCCCCGTAAGGCATGAAAAGATTCGCGCCGATGGCCGGAAACCCAGGGTTCCCCAGGTTGTTCGGCAGGCCAAACTGCTTCTCGAAGTTTTTCATGGACCTATCCGGACCCTGCACGTACATGCGCTGCCACTGCATGCTGAGAATCGTCTCGGAGAAGAAGGTCGGGGAAAAGGTCTTGGAGTAGCCGAGCGCTCCGCTGATCGTCTGAACCGGGATGGCCTGATAACCCGTGGACCCTTCCTCCAATTCAGACGTCTCAATGTTCGCTGGTGAGGCGATCGGGTAGTTCCGCAAGGCCTGCTGTTGCTGTCGGATATCGGTAAAGCGGAAAAAGACGCGATTCTTCTCATTGAAGACGTGGTCCAGCCGAACGGTATAATTCGGCACGGTCTGGGTTAGAGGGTTTTCCCCGGTCAGGTTGAAGTTGACCATCGGATTGTCCGCCGATGTTGGGGTGGGCGTGGCGGCGAGGAGCGTTCTCGCGAGCGGGCTGATGCGCTGCACCGGGATCTGGTTGTTGGAGAACGGGAGGCGCGAGTACTGGTTTGCCTGGCTTTGTGTCGTATTCGGATCGTACAGTTGCTGCAGGACACCTGCGTTGTTGACCAGTCCGCTGAAGTCTCCGGTCCGCATGGCCATGGTGGGCACCTTCATCAATTGCCGGGAGGCCGACCGCAGCGAGAAGCGCTCATACGCAAAGAAAAAGAACGACCGGTTCCTGCCGTCATACACTTTCGGAATAAATATTGGCCCGCCTACCGACCCGCCGAATTCGTTGCGAATGAGTTTCGGGGCTACCAGGTCCGCGGGATCCTGCCGTGCCCTCGCGATGCCGAAATAGTTGTTGCGCGCCGTTTCAAAGAATGAACCGTGGACTTGGTTCGTCCCCGACTTCGTGGTCAAAATCACCGTCGCCGGCGTAGCGAACTGAGCGCTGGAATTCAGTGTTTCGAATCGCATCTCCTGGACCGCGTCCGGATCAGGCAGCGTCGATTGCGCCGTGTTCCCAGCACTGCCGAAATTACGATTGGTCATCGGGGCGCCGTCCTGCGAATACTCCATCGCTTCGCCCATCAGGCCATTGACACGCGTGCCATTCGCTTCCATACCAGGGACCGTGTTCTGCGCCAAGCCGAGCACATTCCGCCCGTTCTGAGGAAGTTGAGCGATGCGGGCAGCATCGAGCTGCGTATTCACGGTTCCGCTGTCATACGTGGCGAGCTGAATTGTCTCTCCGCTCACCGTGATCGTTTCCGTCACTTCGCCAACCGTCAGTTGGCGGTTAAAAACCAGCACCTGTCCGTTTTGGAGCGTTACGTTGCTCTCGGACCTCTTCATGCCAGGGGCACTGAAAGTCACCTTGTAGGCACCCGCGGTCAAGCCCTTGATCGCGTAGAAGCCGCCTTCGTTTGATGTTGTTTCTATGGCAACGCCCGTCGCCTGATTGAGTGCCTGAACGGAGGCAGCCGGAATCGCGGACGCCGAGGCGTCCTGGACAGTCCCTTGAATGGTACCGGCACCGCTTTGGGCGAGCAATTCCAACGGCTGTACGAGCGAGCCTGCCAGGACGGCAAGCGACACAAACGCAGTTTTACGAAGCATCATCCCAAACCCCTTCTAAGCTAAATCGGTCGTGGAAAATCATATCCCTATACGGAACGCTTCGCAACTAGGGGTGATGCTATGTGTCGCTAGCACGCTAGTTGTCCGGTGTAATTGACACGACAGTTGTCCGGTCCAGGCCGGGCGGGGTTAGCTGGACGAACGTGCGGAACTTCAAAAGCTAGCGACAGTAGGATCGAGCCTGGGACAGCGTGGGAACGTTTTTTTCCAGTTGATGAAACATTGGCGTCCCATAGGTCATCTACGCCCGGAGGATTTTCCGTGGAGCAAGCGCACCTGCAAAAGCTGTTCGTTGATTGCTTGAGAGAGATGTACGGCCATGAAGAGAATTCGCAGTGGATCGAGGAACACCTGGAATCCTCGAAAGGGCCGGTGGATCGTCTGGAGAAAGTGTTTGAGTTGCTCGAGACCGCAGCGAAAGGTAAGCAGCGCCATTGAATGAGCGTGCTACCATCATGTCTCCTGCCTAAGACTTCGCGGCTAAACCGTCGATATTGCTGCCAGGGTTGATGATCGGCTGATGCTAAACCGCTGCCCACTCTGTCAATCGGGCCATGTCCGCTACTCACAACCAACGTGGTGGGACCGGATCCTGGAGACTTTATTTCATTGGAAGGTCTTCCGGTGTGGAAGTTGCAGGCATCGCTTTCACAAACGGGTTACGTGACATCTGTCCGCAATATCACAGATAATGCGAACAAGGGCGGGCGCTAGGGATCTCTCGCGATTCCGAGAGGGGCATCCCGCACCAATGTGAACCCGCCCACCGATTCCATCCTATGGCTGAACTGTATACAGCAGCGGGCGAAGATTGGATTGAGATTTTGCGCCTTAGCCTGGATGAAAAATACCTCATTTTCGAACATGGCGTGCGCGGCGTCTCCACAAAGTGGCCTATCTATCCCCCCGGGTCTTTCTGTCGTGTGGCTTTAACGCCCGTCACAATTCCGAGACCCACAAGCACAACAGCTCCAACTCCTATCCAACGGGTGGGCACATCTAGGAGCGTGGCGCCCCAAATAAGCCCTCCGACAAAGATCAAGTATCCGAGGATGTAAAGTCCAAATGACACAAACGGCCTTTTCTCTCTGTCGAACAATAGAAACAGAGCCCTGGCCGGTTGTTTCAAGATGTTAGCTGCGTGCCGTCCGAATTACGCCAATAGCGTGCCAAGCTTCTTCGTCGCGGTCGGGAACTTCTCCAGTCCCACTCCCAGGACTTCGTCGGCGAGGGTGAGATAAACATCACCGACGGTGCCTGTGACTCTCGTGTGCTTCCCGCGGGCAAGACGGCTCATTCCGCCTGCGATGATCATCGCCAAACCGCTGTTTTTGTGGGGATTGGCTTCGGCGTGCTCGTGCACGTAGGCGAGGCAGGTGTGATCGAACACCGTGCCCTCGCCCTCCGGAATCGACTTGAGCTTGGCAACAAGGTATGCAAACTCTTCCACGTGCCACTTACAGATATCGCGCAGGACGCGTTGGCCTTCCACGCCGTCGGCGCCGGGAGCCTTGCCGTCGGCGTGGGTGTAGTCGTGATGCCGCGCCGAGGTGTAGCCTAGCCAGGGGAAGCGCGAAAGTCCCTGGCACTTCGTCAACATGTAGGAAGCGACTCGCGTCTGCCGTGTCGCCAGC
>DASRHX010000454.1:0-11080 GCA_035650295.1 Bryobacteraceae bacterium
TATCGCACAGCGCCAGGACTTTCGCGTCGCTCTGTTGCAGCACGCCGCGCAGTAGGCCAGAACCTCGGTTCCCCACGCCAATCATCCCGGTTCCCACGGCTTGCGACGGCTGTGCCGAAGCGGCGACGGCGGAACTTAAAAGAAAGACTCTGCGATCCATTGCTGAAATAACCTCCTCAATTAAACGGATGCTGGTGCTGCCGTCAATCCTCTGAGCACCGCATCCACGTACTCACGTGCGCGTCGCGCTAACGCATCCACTCCGTTCGCGTTCGCTGGCCGCGGAACCAGTGGTTCGAAGATGTTCTCGAACGCGAGCGGCATAGTCAAGCCGGTCCGCATGACGGGCTGCAACAGCTTGTAGTGATCGATCTCGCCGAAGCCGGGTCCGCAGTCCTGGTCCTTTGGCCAGTTCCGATGATCTTTGATTGCGAATGCTCGGATATCGCGCCAGCAGGTTCGGACGTCGGCAATCGGATCCTGATTCTCGTAGTCGAGTACGTTCCCCGCGTCGTAGCAAATGCGAATCGCAGGTTCTCCGACTTCGCCGAGGATACGCGCGCACGCCTTGCCAGTGGCGGAGTTGCCGCCGTGCTGCTTGATGACGACGGTCACGCCCGCGGCTTGCGCGCGCGCGGCCATGCCCTTCAGGTTGCGAATAACGTTTTCATACTGCCCGGGCTCGGTCCTACCGAACGTCAGCAGGAACGGAATCTTCGCGGCGGCGGCCTGTTCGATGCGCCGTAGGTGCGGATCCAGGGCATCCGCGCCCTCAAGGTGGACCGTGGAAAACATCATGACGGGTTCCAGGCCCATTCCGCGGCACCTCTGCGCCAGCACCGCGGCATCGGACGCCGGTGCATCAACCGCCAGCGCTGGACGAGCCACCCCTGATGCGTCCTTGTGATTCACGCCCCACGCGATGAACTCGTATCCGGCCTGCCGGATTCCCGTGAGGGCGCGTTCTAGCGGATAGGGCGAGTACGGCAACGTCATGCACGCAAGCTGGAAGCGTGTCGGTGGCGCCGATGTCTGAGCAACCGCGACCGATGCCGTTGCAAGAAACTGCCGGCGATTCATTACTTCAACTCCTTGATGGAGACGTTGCGATAGTAGACTGGCCAACCCTCGGATTGCAGGCAGATGTTGCCGTCCGCCGGCATCGCGCCGGTGCCTTCGTTCACGAGAACGCCGTTCAGGACTACCTTGATATTGCCGTCGACCGAGGTGATCTCGTACTTGTCCCATGACCCGAACGCAGGACGATCGGTGACGAACGGCCCTCTCTTTGCGCCGGTGATCTTTCCTCCTCGTACACCGAACAGACTGCCGGCCTCTCCGAAGTAGCCCTGCACTTCGAGCGATTTCGGCCAGCCGTTCTCCACTTCGTGTGCGTGGATGAAGAAGCCGGCATTGGGCCACTCCTGTTTGCCCCTTGGTTCCCATCCAAGCTGAAACCGCCACTCCGCGCGAAGGATGTAGTTCCGGTAAGCCTTCCTGCTCCGCAAAAAGCCATTGGGCTGACCTGTGCAGGCGATCACGCCGTCTCGCAAAGTCCACGCCTCGGCGGGAGCTTTGCCGTCCACGATCCAGTGCTCGGCAAGATTCTTTTTCGGCATGAGCGAGACAAAGCCGTCTGCGGCCCAAGTACACGTACAAATGAATATAAACACCAACAGTCGTCGCATGAGTACCGATTCTCCGCTAGGCGTCCAACTTACCACGGCGATTCACCGAACCTCCCTTCGTCCAGCTTCATTCCTTCGTGCGGAACTCCAGCCACTTGTCGTAATATCCGGTGTCGATCGTGAGAACATTGCGCACGGAGTCGTGCCACCGCCCGATCGGTGGAGCACCGGATGCTTGAAAGAATCCGCGCAGCCGTGTACGCAGTGCATTCATTCGCTCGCGGTTCGGCGGTGACCCGATGATATTCGTGTCCTCGGACGGATTCACCTCCAGATCGAACAATTCGTTAGGCCACTCTTCGGCACGCTCCACGTACTTGAGATTCTCCGTTCGCACTGCGCGTGTATAGCAGTATTCGAAATACAGCTCGTTTTGCCACGCTGGATTCTCGCCACGCAAGAACGGCGCGTAACTTCGGCCCACCCGCTGACGATCCGGCGCTGCCGCTGGCGCACCGAGATACTCAAGGATCGTCGGGAAGAAATCGTAGGTCGACACCATCGCGTTGATGGTTCTGCCGCCGGCTATCTTGCCTGGATGATTCCAGATCAACGGCACGCGAATGGACTCCTCATACATGTTGAACGGAATTGTCGCGTTGCCCTTGCCCCACACTCCGTGATGTCCGGCATTCCAACCCTGGTCCGCGGAGAAGATGATCAGTGTGTCATCCCGAACGCCCAGTTCCTCCAGCCGCCGAAGGATGCGTCCGACGTTGTGATCCACACCGCTGACCAGTGCGGAATACGCCGTCTTGCTTTCACGGTTGCCGTGATGCGGTTCGAAATTACGCCTTCGCTGCGGATTGCGGGAGCCCTCTGGAAAGCAGGGAAACTTCGTGTCTTTGTACCATTGCCGGTCTCTCTCGGGCTGATAGCCGTACGGAGTGTGCGGCGCGTGAAACGGCATGAACAGGAAGAAGGGCCGCTTTTGATTGGCTTCGATGAACTCGAGTCCGGCATCGGTGCAAGCGTCCGTAAGGAACCCGTTGACATTCACACGCGACCCGTTCTTCACGAGGACTGGGTCTTTGTAAACGCTGCCGTCCTGTGCTTTCGTACACCAATATGAGAAGCCGGCGTGGGCATGATCGTCGTCGCCCATGTGCCACTTTCCACACATACCCAGCGCGTAGCCGGACTTGGCGAGTAAGTTCGACCAGGTCGCATGCCCATCGAGGAAACGCCTGCGCTTCGGCCCCCAGCAGTCCTGCGCAAGCATGGCATCGTGAACTCCGTGACCCGACGGCATCTTTCCGGTCATGTAGGTCATGCGGCTGGGTGAACACACCGGCGTACACGCATACGCTCGCGAGAACAACAAACCTTCAGCCGCGAGGCGGTCGATGTTCGGCGTGTGGAATTCGGAGCAGCCGTATGATCCCAGCGACCAGGCGCCGTGATCGTCAGTCAGGAAGAAGACGACATTGGTCTTGCGTTGGGCGCCAACGGACACGCGTTGGCCGAGAGCGCCTGCCATGCTGGTCAGTAGTGTTCTCCGACGTAAGGTCATTCGGTCACGATCATATCCGGGGTTGAATCCTGGGACCATACAACGCCGGCGTACGCCCTACCTCATATGCGCCCAGATCTGGCGCTTTCCCAGTGTAATCGTCGTTCACGTTTGGTACACGCACTCCCGCGTCGACCGCCTTGCCCGAGGGCTCCAGACGGAAATCGAGATCGCGTGCCTCATAGATTGCGTGCGGCTTGGCGGCGTCGGGCGGGCGCAGATTTTGGAATATCCCGTAGTCCACTTCCAAACCGTGCGCCTCCTCCCCGGTGGCTGCGCGCAGGTCAGCAAGGGAGGCGAAGCGCCTTGCATTTGAACGGGTCACTTCGTAGTCCCGTTGCGCGCCGTTGCTAGGAGCAGTCCACTGGAATTGATCCTTCGATTTGGGGTTCATGCGGTACCCGTTGTAGTCGAATGTCGAGTACGCAGTGGCGTTCGAGAAGCGGAAAATCGGGCGCCCGGGCACGTCGGTGCCGAGGAACAGGTTATTCCGCATATGCGTGTTCGAAAAGATGTCACCGGGCAACGCTTCGGTGATCATCGTGTTGTGGTAGAGCACCATGCCCGTAGGTTTCACGTTGAATTTCAGCCCGCAACCGGTAGGCACGTGGTAAATTACGTTGCGGATAAAGTAAGCCGGACCGCCGTAGACAGGTTGCGCGCTTAATCCGCACTGAGCCGCGTTCACGCCCCGATTTCGCATGACGCGTATGTTGTGCACGCCACCGTCAGCCTCGATGAAATCGTCCGCCATTAGATGGATGTCGTTGTTGTAGAAGTCGATCGCCGAGGCGCGGTTCTCTTCGTCCGGATCCGGCGAGCCGTGCGTGCATATCGATATGCCGTCGTGAAAATAGGCGATGTAATTGTGCCGCACCACGTGACCTGCACCATAGACCTTGACTGCGTGGTAGCTCTTGAGACGATTGCCGCCATAGATGCCGGGCGCGTACCAACCCAGGAGGCGGTAGCGATCGTCGCGGCCGATCAACACGTTATCGCTGATCAGGAAGTCCTGGGAGCCTGCGAACTGTGCGTTCACCGCCACGCCTACGTCCTCGATCCTGCAGTTGCGCACGGTGAGCCCCTTCGCGCCAATGACGCCCTTCAGGCCGGCTTGAAACGCGATGTCGGCATTCCTGATGGTGATCCCTTCGAAGATGTGATAGTCGGCGGCCATCACGTTGAATAGCGTGTGGGCGCCATCGCCATCGAAAATTACTTCCCCGTCACCGGCCGCGCGTATGACGATCGGACGTTGTGACGTGCCCTTGGCCGTGAGATGGTAGGTGCCGTCGAAGTCTAGGCCGGTCGGTTCGGAATATTTGAGGCGATCGCCCTTGTACAGTCCGGCATGCACCACGATGATGTCTCCAGACCGCACTTTGCGTTCGCTGAGTACGGACCAGTCCCCGTTCCCGGAGCCGTAGTACGCCTTCTTAAGCCCGAGGAATGACGGCTCCTGCTTCGGGCCAGTCCAGCCCGGAGGGTACACATGCAGCATGCGGCCGTTCTTCGCCGCCTGCGGCTCGCCCCGCGTGCGAACCTTCACCGAACGCGTCGCGTCTCCCTTCACGCCGTCCGGATCGCGCATCGTGAACCGGGCTTCGTATTCTGTGTCCGGATCGAGGTCGAGAATGCTGCCGGCAAACATTTCCGGCACCGTATAATCCAGGCCGAGGTCTTTGCGAATTACCTTTTCGCCACCCATTCGAAGTAGAGGCATTCCCTGCTTCCACTCGACGTCGCTCGTTTTGCGATAACTCACTTCCACCGTCGAGTTCCGGTTGTCGTCGCCTGAGACAGGCCATTCGAAGCCGAGGCAAATCAAAGTGGGTCGCTCCACGATGAGCTTGCCTGGATTCACCGCGTCGTACGATTCCAGCTTCACCGGGGGCCTATTAACGAAACGCACCGGGCCGAACGCCTCCGGAACGTGGAAATTCGGACGATCCGTGGTTACCGGTGACCACGTGCTGTACTGTGCGTTGGTTTTCCCGCCCGCACGATTCAGATTGAGCCGCCAGGTATCACCCTCACGCGGTGGCGTGTGCGCCGCATCCTTCTCGAAGTTCTTGAGCGGGATGGCAAGTTCGAGAATCCAATGATCGTCGTCGGGCGCGTCCCGTTTGAGGCGCAACCCATGAAATGTTGTCCGAAGGCGCACGCCCTCCGGTTCGGTATTGAATGGCCCCTTGAACCAATCCGCGCGAATGAAATTCAGCATGGTGCCGATGGCGTTTATCTCGAAGCCGTAGTAGTTGCGAATCTTCTCGGGATTCGGGCTGAGGAAAATCTCAACGGCATCGTCGAGTGAAACAGGACCGTGCCGCTCCACTACTTCCGCGGCGATGTTCTTGTCATGGCAGTAGTAAGCAACATACAGGTTCTCGTCGTCCCAAAGAATCCTCGCGACTGTTTGTTCTTTCGTCCCCTCCTTCCACCAGTTGAAGTGGAAGTCCCCTACGGGGGGTGCCTGCTGCCATGCGGGCTCATCCAGTTTGCCGTCGATCACGATGCGCCCGGCTGCGCGGTAAATGTCGTAGCGGGGTAGGGTTTGCGCGATCGATGGGACGATTGCACAGGCGAGGAGAACGATACGGCGAATCATGAAGGTCATGATATCCGTGTCGGTGACTCTTAGAAACCCGCTAGCCGCGTCTTCGCGTCGCCGAACTCCTTGAGCTCAACGCCCATCCGATCCAGGATGCCCAGGTACAGGCTGCACAACTTGCGGTTCTCGTCGCCGGACTCGAAATAGTTGAGCGCTCTGCCCGTTTCGAGCTTGCCGCCCAGGCCGCCGATGGTGATCACCGGCACCTTCTTGTTGTCGTGCTTCGTACCGGACCACATGTTCGACAGCCACAAGATGCAGCTGTTGTCCAACACGGTGCTCTCCCCTTCGCGCATTGCCTCGAGGCGCTGGGCGAGATAGGCGAGTTGGCTCACTTGGAAGAGCACGATCTTCTGGTAGTCCTCCTCGGTGTCGTAATGGGAGGCGCCGTGATGCTGCTTGCTCACGCCGAGGAATGGATAATAAAGCGCCGACAGGTCGCGGGCCAACAGCAGTGAGGCCACTCGCGTCTTGTCCGTCTGAAACCCGAGAGCGATGATGTCGCACATCAAGCGAATGTGATCGCGAATATCTTCGGGCAGGCCATCCTGCGGACGCTTCATCGTCAACACGGGGCGCCCCGCGTCGCGGGCCCGCTCTTCGGCCTTGTCCTTATCCGTTCGCATCCGCTCGATGCTGCGTTCGACCTCGCGCACACTGGCGAGATACTCTTCGAGCTTGAGTTTGTCGGTGGAACTGATCTTGCCGCTCAGCGCGACGGCATGGTCCTTCACACGATCCAACACGCTTGTGTTGCGCAGTCTGCCGCCATTCTCGAACAGGCTGTCGAAGGCCAACGAGGGGTACATCTCGTTGGGCACCGGTGAGTCGCTGCTCTGCCACGAAATATGCGAGCTGTAAGCGTTCGAAAAGTTCGATTCATGGAATCCCGTCATGGCCCGCTCACAGGCCAACACCATGCTCGGCTGCGGCGTCTCCTGCCCGATGTGGTTAGCCAGCACCTGGTCCACAGTGATGCCGCCTTGGATGATCGAACCTTTGCGGATCGGCACGCCTGACAGCATGTTGCCGGTCATCGCCGGGTGAATGCCCTGGCCGGTGGCGAATTTGTTGAAGAGGCCGTCGATGACGTTGATCTTTTTCTTGAGCGGTTCCAGCGGCGCCAGCGATTCGCCCAATTCCATCTCGGCGCCCGCACCTTTCGCCCACCAACGCCCGGGACTGATGCCCGTGCCCATGAACAGCACGGCAAAGCGCTGAGACGGCGCGGGAGTGGTGGCGGCAAGGGACTCCATCCATGGCAGGCCCATGGTCACGCCGGCGCCTCGGAGAAATGTTCTTCGGTTCATCACGGATCACCTCTCACTGGCCATGAGTTGTTCCCGGCCACGCTTGTTGAGAAACTGGCGGCTCGTCACGATGCTATCAATCACAGTTTCAAAACGGTAGCCGCCGGCGGCGAGCTTGTTGGCGATGTCCCGGATCAGAAGCTCGTCCGAAATCGCCAGGCTGCGCCCCAATGCATAAGCCACAAGCTTGCTGACAAAGCCGCGCACGAAATCGTCTTCGCGGTGGCCGCGAATGTATTGGCGGATTCCCTGCAATCCTTCACCATCGATGCCTTTGGGGAAACTTGCCCGTGCATCGACCGCGCGCCCCCCCAGATCGTGCGTTCGCAGTGTGCCGACCGGATCGAACTTTTCGAACGCCAGTCCGAAAGAGTCGAATCGCGCATGACAGCCGGCGCAACTCGGGTTGGCCCGGTGCCGTTCCAACATTTGGCGCAACGGTAGGTCCATCTTGGCCTCATCCGCCGGCAACTCGGGAACCACCGGGGGCGGGGGCGGGATTTGTTCACCCAGTATGTTCTTCGCCACCCAATAGCCGCGCTTCACGGGGCTGGTGCGCAGGCCCGGCGCGTTCTTCGTTAAGAATGCGGCCATGGGCAAGAGGCCGCCCCGGTTGTAGCGCTCGGCGTCGGGGACACGAACCCAGGCGTTATCGTCTCCTTCGGGCGGCGGCATGCCGTAGTGACGGGCCAGAGTGGGATTCACGAAGGTATCGCGCGCATAGAGGAAGTCGAGGATCGGACGGTTGTGACGAAACACGTCCAAGAGGAAGCGGATGGGCTCTTCGAACATTGCCTTTCGCAAATCGTCGCTGAAAGTGGGAAAGCGCTCACGGTCTACGGTGCCGATCTGTTCAAAATCGCGGAAGTCGAGCCAGTTGCCCCCAAATTCGACCGCAAGGGCCCGGCTGCGCGTGTCCTGCAGCATCCGGCGCGCCTGAGCTTTGAGGACCTCGGGCCGGCGGAGGTCGCCCGCCGCGGCGTGCTGCAACAGCTCTGCGTCGGGCATGCTCGACCAAAAGAAATAGCTGAGTCGGCTGGCCAGATCGTAATCAGATAACGGTTGAATTTCGCCGCGGGCTTCGACCAGGTCGGCGCGGTAGCTGAAGTTCGGAGAGGTCAAGACCAGTACGATCGCCTCACGGATCGCCCCTTCATGGTCGAGGCTATAACGCTCGCGGGCCTCGCGATAGAACGACAGCAAATCGTCACGATCTGCCGGCGACAACGGCCGCCGGTACGCGCGGGCGGCGAAATCGTAGAGCGATTGCAGGTGGCTGGGTTCGGCCTTGCGGCGGGCTTGCTTGACCCAGCGAATGCTTTTGTTGGCCTGGTCGAAGAAGTCCTTGACCGCTTGGAGCGCAACGGCGCTGCCGGCCTTGGCGACTTCGAGGTAGTCGGCCTCGAGCTTCCTGATCTTGGCTTCTGAGATAATCTCCTCGACCTCGATCTCGCGAACCTCGGGCTCGCCGTCTTTGAAGTCGTCTCGCGTTCCACGGGTACCCAGTTTGGCGAATTCGACGTAGGTGCGGATATTAATGGAAGCGACGAAATCCATCTCGCGCCACATCTTGTCCAGGGCTGCTTGCTGCTTTTCGTCCAGCAGCAACTCATAGAGCGCCTGGTCGTCGCGGAAATAGCCCATGACGTTGTGGAAGCCCGCGCTTAGATAGCGGCCTTCATCCTTGCCGGTCCGGAAATAGTTTCTGCCGCGCGATTCCTTGTAGAACATGTCAGGGAAGGCGCTGCAAAACCGGCCCCATGCCGCTTCGTAGCGCGCGCGTTGACTGGCCGGAACGAAGAGATCGGGATCGCCGGGCTGATTTTCGACCAGGATGGTTTTGCCTGGACCGAACGCGTTATCCCATTCTGGTTCGACCACGTCCTTCTGATTGAACGGCGGCTCGCCCTCGACCTGCAACTGCCTGGCGTCGAACTTTCGGCGATGCGACGCGTATTGCGTGTTTTTCCAAATCAATAACGGCTGCCAGGCAGTCCCGATGGGGCCCGCGGTAATGTTGATGAATCGCGGCTCTACCTTCCTGCGCACGTTGGCGATGTAGGCGCGCATCTCCTCACAGCCGGCTCGCGCTACGTTCGGCTGATTCGCCCGCGGCCCGGGCAAGGCCCGCCACATGGCTTGCAGCTTCACCAACGGGCCGATCTCTTCTCTACTTTCGAGCGTCGACCAGACGGTCTGCAGATACTTCGCGCTGACTCCGTATTGCCGCGCGAGGCCGGCCAGCGTGGCGTTGGGCTGCCCGAGCGCCGCACGATTCCGGAAGCGCCAGGCGGCTTGAAAATAATCGGCATAGTCGATGTTCTGCTGGTGATAGAAATCGATGATCTGATGCACGGCGAACTTGTCGCGGTCGGTTTCGACCAGCATCGGATGCGGCGCGAAGGCAAATCCGTCCTCCTTCAAGTACATGTGGCTGGCCACTTCACGTGCGGCGGCCAAATACTTTTTCAGAAGAGTGGGCGACATCGTCAGCGTTTCCCCGGAGTTGTCAAAGCCCGCCGTGTTGGCCGGATCGACAGGAAACTCGCGGGCAGGGCGGATGTCAACGCCCGTCAGATCGCGGATCGTGTAGTTGTACTCGGCATTGCTGAGACGCCGCGCCAGCACGACGCCCGGGTCCCCGGCATTGCGGCGAGTCTCGTGTTCGCGGACGGCATGGAACCAATCGAGGGCCGCGCGCCGCTCCTTCGGTAGTGGATGCCGCGCTCCCTTGGGCGGCATCTCCTGCGCTTCGAGGCGCTCCAGCATTTGGCTCCAACGGCGGCCATCCTGCATTAAGGCAGCCATCGTCGTGAATCCGCTCAGGTCCATCTGAGCCGCAGGCCGCTGCTGGCCGTGACAGCTGATGCAATATGTTGCAAGGAAAGGCCGAACGATTCGGGTAAACTGGCTCTCCAGCCTGCCACGTCCGTCGTCTTGGCCCCGCGCGACGCCGAGAACCGCCGTTGTCGCCAGAACTAAGTAAAAGCCCATCCAACGGGTTCTCAATTGACGCATTGCCCCTTCTCAGACTCGATTGTCTGACGGTGGCGGCGTAGCGTCAACTAACTCCGAGTATGGAGACGGGGCTCCCCGATATGTTGCTCACTGCTGTGAATGAATGGGAACCCGATGTCGGCCCGGCTAACCCGTAAACACTTCGCCTGAATTCAAAACCTTTACAAGGGTTACCGTCACAACCGCTGCGTATCCGATTTCTAACACGCGTGCATGGGACCTCGTTGTAGTTCGACCGGTCCTCACGGCGCTAATTAGCGGCCGTCCTTCAAGTTCTCGAAGCGGTGACCGTGCGCAATCTCTGATCGGAGTAGTCAATGCTAATACATACACTGCGAAACTTTTCAGCCGTTGCGGCATGCATATTGGTCCTTGTCGCGGTAACATCTGTTGCTCAGACGCCTCCCGCGTGTTCACCTTCCGTTTGTGGCGAGGTTTCCCCATTGGTTCCCATGCAAAGCACGGAAGCCATTCATATGGGCCTGGTCTGGAAAAAGGGCGTGGCAACGCCGAAAATCCTGTTTCACGCGAGATTCCCGGAATACACACCGAACGATGTCGCGGATCCCGCGGTTGTGGACGCGGCCCTTGCGGGCGGTGCGCTCTTTAACGGTCAGAATGATTTCAACCCTTCTCTGCGCGACGTCCGCCATCCTTCATTCAGAGACGGCACCAATCCGACAGCCGATTCTTTTCAACGCCTGACCTATGGCGGATTCCTGCTCCGTCAAGGACTCAGCCAAAGCGTGCCAACTCGAATTGTCGCCAACCGCACCATGGAGCGATCGTTGCTGTTTGATATCGGTCATGCCGACGCGTTTAGGAATAGCGGCAAGTTTCATCCAGCGCTTCTCGACGAACAGGATTTTGCGCTAAACCGATTGGCCTTCAGAGAAATGGGCTTTTCCCGAGGGCTCTATTACAACATCTACTGCAA
>DASRHX010000455.1:0-2450 GCA_035650295.1 Bryobacteraceae bacterium
CATGCGTGACATCCAGTGGAAGCTCAAATTGCAGCCGTCCGTAGCGGTCATCGGCAACTTCCAAAGTGACTGCTTCATCTTCATCCATCGACGTAACCTCACTCGACGTTGCAGGGCGAGGGTACGGTGGCCGTCTCTCAACACGTAATTTATAGTCAAAACTCGGCGAATTCCTCAGACGATTTCTGACGCCCCGCTACGACGGCGTCCGATACCGGGCCCGGATCCCGACTTTAATACTCTCGCGCCATGGACCGAGCTCAAATTCTGACGTACCTGCAAGCCGCGGAGCAGCGCGTGGCGGACGGTGAACGGCAGATTGCCAACCGCCGCGACTTTGTTCTAAGCCTGAAGTGTGCCGGTGCGGGTTACAACCGCGAGATTGCCGAGTTGCTGGAAATGGAAAAAGCTCACATGCAGCGCGTCGCCGAGCACGATCGGCTTCGCACGGAACTCGCCGTGCTCCACACGGTAGCTGCTGCGAGTGCGGACTACGTTACTGCCGATGATCCCAGAGCCGCGACCTAGATCGGTCGATCCCTCGAAGACGACTCTGAGTCAGCCCGGCACCTCACGAAAAAAAAGGGAATTTCTGTATGCGCTTATTCCGCGTACGAGTAATAGGTGTCGGGCTTATGTCGTTGGCCGCGCTGTGCGGCTGTGAACGCGGGGAAAGTCCATCGCCAGTCGATGCTCCGGGTGCAGATACAACCGCAAAGACCGATGCGCTGGAGGCTGGTGCCGCCATGTTACAGAGCGAGGGGCCGCTGAAGGCTCTGAATGCGTACATGGACGGATTTCACTTCTACAACGGAAACATGGCAGCGCAAATGGAAGCCCATCACTACTGCAGCCTTCTCAATGAGGACGTTACACAATGCGTCATCTTTGATGGAAACATGAAGGACGCCAAAATAATGGGAGTCGAGTACATCGTGAGCAGCAAACTGTTTGCGGACCTGCCACCTGATGAAAAGGCGATGTGGCATAGCCACGTCCATGAAGTGCGCTCTGGTCAGCTCATCGCGTTTGGGATCTCCGAGGTTGCCGAAAAAGAGTTCATGCGCAAGATCGCGGACACCTATGGAAAGACCTGGCACACATGGCATTCAGATCAGGATAAGACGCTTCCGTTAGGCTCACCGATGTTGATGATGGGCTTTACCAAGGATGGTCAGGCCGATGAGCAGATGATTGCCGATCGGGACGCACGGTTCGGCGTATCCAGTGCAGACAATCGCGAGAGCCGAGCAGATATCGAATATCCGGCCATCGATCCTGGCGCCGACGCATGGGAAAAGGGGAATGTCGTGCAGGTACGCCTGGAGAAGCGTAAGGGAAGCTCCGCTTTACAGAATTGAGGCGGGCTATGGCGACCGTTCGTGGGGCGGTCGGCAGGATGCGCACCGTTTCTCACCGTGACATCGGGCGCCTGCGCGCCGCGTAGCCTTTCCGGCCTTCGAGCTGGGCCTTCCGCTTCGCCATTTCCGCGCCTACATCTCTTCTTCGGCGGGCGCTGGGTTAGGAAATCTCTTCTTCCAGCTTCGTGTGGACCTTCAAGGCGAGCAGATCCGATTGGCAAACCTCTGTTTTCGTTCGCCAAACCAGGCCTTTTCGAATTCCGCGAACCAGGTTTCGATGTTGCGATGCGCCTGCTTCAGAAGCTCGATCGCATCGGGCGGGCCGCCACGTCGGCGGGGCTTGACACGTTTTCTGTGGTTTCACTGTTCGTGCTGATGGTAGGTGACTTACGACGTGTCTTTGCCATAGCCGCTTCTCACTGTCTCCGAGTCTAAGATGAATCGTTGGGCGCATTTGTCGTCTAACGGGTGGTCCTTTGTAGGCGTATGTCCTGTGGCTAAGGTCAAGTTCCGGGCGATCTCTAGGGTCACTTACTTCAGCGAGCGTGGCGACGACACAGGCCTAAGCAGACCCTCGGTTGTCACCGCAGAATCACCTCGCGGTGTTCCGCTTCGTCGTGCGGTGCTATCGTCATCCGGACTTTCCTGGATCCCTGCCTTGGCCAGAAAGCGCGAAACGGAATTTCTCGTAGTCGCCGGTCGCGAAGTTGCCATCTCGCATCCCGACAAGGTGCTGTTCCCCAAGCCGAAGTACACCAAGGTCGACCTGGTGCGCTATTACCTTGCGGTGGCCGAAGGGGCGCTGCGTGGCGCGGGCGGCCGTCCCAACATGCTCGTGCGCTACCCGGACGGCATCGGTCGCGAGCACTTCTATCAGAAGCGGGCGCCCGAAAGCCGGCCGGCCTGGATCGACGTGGTAAAACTGCGCTTTCCGTCGGGACGCGCGGCCGACGAGGTCGTTCCTCGTGATGCCGCGGCGCTAGCCTGGCTCGCCAATCTTGCCTGCCTTGAGTTGCACCCGCACCCAGTACGCGCCGAGGACCTCGAGCATCCCGACGAACTGCGCATCGACCTCGACCCGGTGCCGGG
>DASRHX010000456.1:0-12970 GCA_035650295.1 Bryobacteraceae bacterium
TTTGCGTCAAGCCTCTATTCTAATCCGGCGGCCTGCATCACCCAATCCACCGCGCCGCGCTACACTGCCCTTCTGAGACTTATTTCATGAAAAATCTCCGTCAGATTGGCGTGCTCGGAGCCGGCACCATGGGCTCACGCATCGCCGCCCACTTTGCCAATGCGGGAGTCCCCGCCCTCCTTTTGGATCTGCCTGCCGCCACGGGTCCAGACCGGAGCGCAGCGGCGCGAAAAGGAATCGAGGCAGCGGGGAAGCAGAAGCCAGGCGGCATGTATACGGCGGCTACGGCCGCGCTGATCACTCCAGGCAATTTCGACGATCACATGGCGCAACTCGCCTCCTGCGATTGGATCATCGAAGCGGTAACAGAGAACCTGGAGATCAAGCAGTCCATCTGGTCTCGCATCGTTGCCCACGCCTCATCGACGGCGATTCTCTCCACGAATACGAGCGGAATTCCGCTCGGGCACATCGCGGCTGAGTTTCCGGCCGAGGCGAAGTCGCGGTTCCTCGGCACGCATTTCTTCAATCCGCCGCGTTATCTGCACCTTGTGGAAGTGATTCCGACTCCTGAGACGGACGAGTCGATTCTGGCCTATGTCTCGCGGTTTTGCGACATGCGCTTGGGTAAGGGAGTTGTGATCTGTAAGGACACACCGAACTTCATCGCAAATCGCATTGGCAGTTTCTTCGGCGGTACGACGGCGAAATACGCCCTGGAGGACGGGTTCACCGTTGAGGAGGTGGATGCACTTACCGGTTCGCTGATCGGCCTGCCGAACTCGGCAAGTTTCCGTTTGCTCGACATCGTCGGGTTGGACGTGTGGGCATTCGTTGGTTCGAACCTTCACGGCCTGGTTCCGCACGATCCATGGCGCGAGCGCTTTTTGCCGCCACCATTTCTGGAAGAGATGATGCGCCGTGGCTGGCTGGGTGAGAAGTCAGGGCAAGGCTTCTACCGGCGTGTGGGCAAGGGCGACGACAAGACGATTGAGGCGATCGATCTCAACACGTTTGAATACCATCCGGCAGCGAAGGTGTCGATGCCATCGGTGGAGGCAGCGCGGAACATCAGTGGATTGCCAGAAAGACTAAGGTCGCTCGTGGCAGCCAATGATCGCGCGGGGACGTTCTTGTGGAAACTGCTGTCGGATCACATGCTGTACGCCGCCGAGCGGGTGCCTGAGATCTCCGACCGCATTGTAGAGATCGATCACGCAATGCGATGGGGATACGCTCACACCTATGGTCCCTTTGAGCTGTGGGATGCGCTGGGCTTTGAGACGACGGCGCGGCGGATCGAAGCCGAAGGGCGGGGGCTGCCGGAGGCAGTGACGCGGATGTTGTCGGCCGGGGCGCGGAGCTTCTACCGCGCGGCGGATCGCGACCGGACCCCTCACACCGAGTATTTCGAGTTAACTGGAGGGCAATTTCGCGAGTTGGAGGTGAGGCCCGGCATCACTGTGCTGGCCGACACCAAGCGCGCTCGCGGCGTGGTTCAGTCCAACCCAGGCGCTTCGCTGGTCGATCTCGGCGACGGTGTCTTATGCGTGGAGTTCCACTCGAAGATGAACTCCATCGGCGAAGACACGGTGCGGATGCTTCACGCCGGGCTCGAAGAAACCGAGCGCAATCATCGCGCTATGATCATCGCCAATCAAGGCGGCGATTTCTGTGTGGGCGCAAACCTGATGCTCGTGCTGATGGCCGCGCAGAACGAGGAGTGGGATGAGCTCGACGCCGCGGTTCGGCGATTCCAGAATGTTTGCATGGCGCTGAAGTACGCGCCGTTCCCGGTGGTGGCCGCGCCCTTCGCGCGGACGCTGGGCGGGGGTACGGAGATCTCATTGCACACGGCACGCGTGCAGGCCGCCGCCGAGTTGTACATGGGATTGGTCGAGGTTGGCGTTGGCGTAATTCCCGCGGGCGGCGGCTGTAAGGAGATGCTGCTGCGGCTGGGCGACGCGCGGAAGGCATTCGAGCTGATCGGAATGGCAAAGGTTTCCACGTCTGCCGAGAACGCACGCGAGTTGCGCCTGCTCGCCAAGCTGGACGCGGTTTCCATGAATCAAGAGCGGCTGATTGACGACGCCAAACAGTTGGCGCTTTCGCTTGCGCCCGGTTATCTGCCACCATCGGCCGGACTGACGGTGAACGTTGGAGGGGATCCGGCATTCGCGATGATGAAGATGGGCGCGTGGCTCATGCATCAGGGCGGGTTCGCCACGGACTACGACATGGTGGTCGCCGAGAAGCTGGCTCATGTATTGAGCGGCGGCCGGCTAACGGCGCCGCAGCCAGTCTCGGAACAATATCTGCTCGATCTGGAGCGCGAGGCTTTCCTTAGTCTCTGTGGCGATGCGCGCACGCAAGCGCGCATGCAACATATGCTGAAAACCGGCAAACCTCTCCGCAACTAAAAGGACGAAATCATGTCTGAAGCCCTCATCATCGATTGTCTCCGCACCCCAGTTGGCAAGGCGCCGCGCGGGACCTTGCGGAATACTCGTCCCGACGACATGGCCGCCACGGTCATTCGTGCACTGCTGGAAAGATACCCGCAAGTGCCCGCCGATGAGATCGACGACGTCATCCTCGGTTGCGCCATGCCCGAGGGAGAGCAAGGAATGAACATGGCGCGCATTGCGGCGTTGCGCGCCGGACTGCCCGACGTTGTCCCAGGCGTGACGATCAATCGATTCTGCTCTTCCGGCTTGCAGGCGATTGCCATGGCGGCGGAGCGCATTCGCTCGGGGATGGCGCAGATCATTCTCGCGGGCGGCGCGGAAACCATGAGTATGCTGCCGATGACGGGGCGCAACCTGGCGCCGAATCCGTGGATGGTGGATCATCATCCGGAGATCTACATCAGCATGGGGCTTACGGCGGAAAACGTTCAAAGGAAATACAACGTCTCCCGGGACGATGCGGACGCATTCGCGTATCGGAGCCATCAGAATGCATTGCGGGCGCAGGCCGAGGGCCGGTTCGATGAAGAACTTGTCCCGTTGGAAGTCACGACGACGGCGCTAGAGAACGGCAAGCCATCCACTACGACCGTGCGATTCACGCGCGACGAAGGACCGCGTGCCGATACGACGCCCGAGGCGCTGGGGAAGCTGAAACCGGTTTTCCATGCGCAGGGCACTGTGACGGCGGGAAACAGTTCGCAAATGAGCGACGGCGCGGCGTTGGCACTCGTGATGAGCGACTCGAAGGCGCGCGAACTGGGGCTGCGTGGGCGCGCGCGGTTTGCGAGCTTTGCTGTTGGCGGCGTGCCGCCGGAGATCATGGGGATTGGTCCCGTAGTGGCGATTCCGAAGGCGCTGGCACTGGCGGGCTTGAAGCTCGACGACATCGGGACGATCGAACTCAACGAAGCGTTCGCGTGCCAGGCGCTGGCGGTGATGCGGACGGCGGGGCTCGATCCGGAGAAGGTGAACCCGAACGGTGGAGCGCTCGCGCTAGGGCATCCGCTGGGCTGCACGGGCGCGAAGTTGTCGGCGACGATCCTGCGCGAAATGAAGCGCGGACAACATCGCTATGGAATGGTGACGATGTGCATCGGCGGCGGCCAGGGGGCGGCGGGAATATTCGAGCGGATGTGAGGAGTCAGAACCACCCGAAACGTCCCAGGATGCGCCGAACCCACGAGCTCTCCTGCTTCCGTATTCGATCCATAAAGGCTCCCTCCTCGGCTTCGTACTTCGGGTACTCTATCTCTGCGCGGCGAACCTCGACCTTGAGAAAATCCTCCAAGTTTGGCCAGCCCCCAAGTACGCTCCCGTCTTTCAGACGGGCCTCGACCGAGCCGTCAACAAAAAGGAAGTATCCTACGTGCTCATTTCGATTGTGTGGACCCGAGCCGATCCATAGTTGCATGAGGCCTTGCGAGTCTGTTCGCTTCCAACCTTTTTGCGAGGAGGCGAGATCATACGGCCACGATGTCTCTCTATTCAACAGAGGGGGTCGTTTTGCCATGGAAGGCGGGATGCCATACAAGGACAGATTGAATATATGCGCGCCGTTCATCCGTAACAGAAGGTTGCGATATTTATCGAAAATCGCTAGCCGATGGATGTCCTCATAATCCGCGATCATCTGTGCGTCCGCACCAGGAAAGATGCGGAGAGCAAACGCGCCGGAACCAATCCGCGGCCGGTGTGATATCTCAAGAGCGCCCGATAAACTATCAAATTGGTCCCCTTCTCCTGACAAACGAATTGCAACGTCACGAATGAAGGAAAGTTCGCCACTGAGAGATTCGAGGAATTGATCTGGCGTGGGCATTGACAAAAGATAGCACCTCAGCCTGAGTCCCACCCTGTGCCACAATCACTCTGATGGCCACCACCACTACGCCTTCGGCCGCCCAGACTGGCGGCGGTTTTCTGCTTGGTCCGACCGATCCGGCCAGTATTTTCACGCCCGAAGACTTCACAGCCGAGCATCGCGAGATCGCGCGCACGACCGAGGCGTTTTTCACGAACGAGGTGGCGCCACACGTCGAGGCGATTCAACATCAGGAGCCGGGACTGGCGCAGTCGATCCTTCGCAAATCGGCCGAGCTTGGCCTGACTGCGGTGATGATTCCCGAGGCCTACGGCGGGATGGAGATGGATCTGGTGAGCGCGCTGATCGTGGCTGAAAAGATTTCGCGCGACGCTTCGTACGCGGGCTGGCACGGTGCGCACACGGGAATCGGGACGCTGCCACTGGTTCTCTTCGGCACGGAGGAGCAGAAAAAGCGCTACCTTCCGCGGCTGGCCACCGCCGAGTTGATTGCCGCCTACTGCCTGAGCGAGCCGCAGGCTGGTTCGGACGCGATGAACATCAAGACGCGCGCCGATCTTTCCGCAGATGGCACGCACTACATCCTCAATGGCCAGAAGATGTGGATCACGAATGGCGGCGGAGCGGACCTCTACACGGTGTTCGCCAAAGTGGGCGGCGAACATTTCACGGCATTTCTGGTGGAGCGCGCATGGCCAGGCGTTACGCCAGGAGCGGAAGAGAAGAAGATGGGCATCAAGGGCTCGTCGACGGCGCCGCTGTATTTGGAAAACGTGCGCGTGCCGAAGGAAAACGTGCTGGGCGAAGTGGGCCGCGGACATCTGATCGCGTTCAACATTCTCAACCTCGGCCGGTTGAAGCTGGGACCAGGCAGTGTGGGAGGTTGCAAGAACCTGCTGGCGGTGTGCTTGAAGTACGCCAAGGAACGCACGGCGTTTGGCAAACCGATCGGCGAGTTTGGCATGATTCGCCACAAGTTGGCGGAGATGGCGATTCGCACCTACGCGGCCGAGACGATGTCGTATCGCGTAGCGGGGATGATCGACTCGAAGTTGAGCGGCTTCAGTTGGAGCCTGCCAGATGCGGCCGAACTGCATATGAAAGCGGTTGAGGAGTTTGCCGCCGAGTGCAGTTATGTGAAGGTGTTCGCCAGCGAGGCGTTAAGCTATGTGGCCGATGAAGGAGTCCAGATTCACGGTGGCTACGGCTATCACCAGGACTATCTGGTAGAGCGCGCTTATCGCGATTCGCGCATCAACAGGATTTTCGAAGGGACAAACGAGATCAACCGGATGCTGGCCACGGGGATGTTGCTCAAGCGTGCTCAAAAAGGCCGGCTCGGGTTGGTGGAGGCCGTGAAAAAGCTGCAAGGCGAACTGCTCAGCGGCGGAGCGGTACAGGATCCCACGGAAGCGGGACTCGTGTCCGCGGCGAAGAACGTGGCGCTGTTTTGCCTCGGAGTCGCATACCAGGCGTTCGGCACCGAGCTCGACCAGCATCAAGAGGTGCTTGCGTCGATCACCGATGTTTCCATGAATGCGTTCGCGATGGAGGGCTGCGTGCTGCGCACGGAACGCCTTCGGGCTGCAGGCAAGGGAGAGCTGGCGGGACTTTACACGACGGTGTTTTGCAGGTCGGCAATGGAGACGATCGAGAGCGCGGCACGGAATGTGTTGGCAGCATCAAGCGCCGGAGACGGACTTCGGACGAATCTGGCGATTCTACGGCGGCTTGCAAAGTTCGAACCGGTGAATGCGATCGAGATTCGGCGAACAATCGCCGGGCGGCTGCTGGATGCGAACCGGTACTTCGTCTAAACATCCGCTGATACTGGTTCTGGTGGGGCTTCCCGCTTCGGGCAAATCGACCTGGGCGCGGGAGAACGAAGTGCCCGCGATCAGTTCGGACGCGATGCGCGAGTTGCTCGCCGACGATGTGACGAACCAGGCGATTCACCGGGATGTGTTCAAACACGTGCGGGCGGTGTTGAGGACGCGGCTTGCGATCAGGCGTCCCAAGACGGCGATCGACGCCACTAATCTGACATTCAAGGAACGGCGTCCCTACCTCGAGATCGCGCGCCGCGCCGGAGCGCGCATCGAGGCCGTGTACTTCGATATTCCGATCGAGGAATGTTTGAAACGGAATAGGGGCCGGGGGCGCGTGGTTCCGGATGAGGCGATTCGCGCGATGGCCGGCAAGATGCAGCGTCCGTCAATCGTTGAGGGGTTTGACGCCGTCCATATCGTGACGCCATAGAGGCATCGCGAAAGCGAGCCACATGGCGGCGGGCGCCAGAGCCAGAAGTCCGATCGCCAGGGCGATGCTCCGCGCGCCGGCGCCAGTGTCGGAGGCGAGCCCCGCGGCATGGGTGCTGAGGGCCATCATCAGTACGAGGGCAGCGAAGTCAGCGGAGAACACGCGACCACGAAAACGGTTCTCGGTTTGCAATTGAACCATAAGCGTCTGGACGACCCAGATGACGCTCATACCGGCGTGGGCTACGATGACGCCGGCGAGCGCGATCCACAAATTCGGCGAAAAAGATAGGGTGATGTATCCGGCCGCGGCGCTTCCGAATCCGGCGAAGATCGCCAAGCGGCGGCGGCGAGGGTTCTCCCCAATCCAGCCCATACCGGCAAAAGGTCCGAGTAGCGCACCCACACCGCGAGCGGCCATGAGCAGGCTCATTGAAAGCACAGCCTCGCCGGGAATGGGGAATATCCGCTCTCCATAGATAGGCAGCAACACGTGGTGAGCGCCCAGCAGCCCGATGCCGGCTTTGGCAAGCATGAGCGCGAGGAGCTTGGCATCGCGGCTGATGTAGCGGAAACCTTCGACCATGGGGCGAAAATCGACAAGTTCACGCGCTCGCAGGGGCGAGGCGGCTTCCAGATGGGGCTCGGTGCAGCGGATGCGCCAAAGGAGCCAGGCAGAACCGAGGAAGGAAAGCGAGTTGATGGCCAGTACGGCGTCGCGTCCAACAGCGACGGCAAGCAGGCCTCCTAGCGCGGCACCGACGGCGAGATTGAAAGACCAGGTAACGGCCGAGAGCGTATTGGCGGTGCTCAATTCACGTTCGCTTTGTACGAGGCTGGGGAGGATCGCACTGCGGCCTGGCTCGAAGAACGCCCACATCACCGTTTCCAGAAGCAACAGCGGATAGACCATCCACAACTGACCGCCGCGAATGACGAACAGCATCGCGGCGATGATGATGCAACGGCCGATGTCGGTGAGGATCATGACGGTGCGGCGGCTCAGGCGGTCATTTACGACCCCGGCGACGGGTGAGACGAGCACTTGCGGCAGCACCTGGAGGACAACGGCCGTAGCCACGGAGCCGGCCTTCCCGGTGCTCTGCAGCAGCATGTCGTAGAGCACGACGGCGTAGAGCCAGTCGCCGATTTCACTTACGATTTGAGCGAGCCATAACAGCCGGAAATTCCGGTTGCCGCGAATCAGCCGCCAATAGCCTAAATGTGCGCCCATCGCGGGAGGAGACTAATGCACTTCCGTATAGAGTCCCATGCGCTCCTTAACGAGCCGCACAGTGTCATCGGCAATGGGGCGAATGCGTTCGGCACCTGCTTTGAGAATGCCGTCGAGGTAGGCGGGATCGGCCATCAACTCGCGGTAGCGCGCCTGGAAGGGCTCAATGTGCTCGACGGTCTTTTCCGCAACGGCCTTCTTCAGGTCGCCGTAGCGCATGCCATTGAACCGCTCGCGCAAGGCTTCGTCGCTACATTCATCGAATGCCTGATAAATGGCGAGGAGATTGGCTACGCCGGGGCCCATGGTGTCGAAGTCGACTGCGGGGTTCGAGTCTGTGGTGGCGCGCATGATTTTCTTTTTGATTGCGGAGGGCTCGTCGAGGAGAGCTACGGCGTGCCCGGAACCGGTGGCGGATTTCGACATTTTCTTGTCGGGCTCGTCGAGGCCCATGATGCGCGCGCCTATGCTGGGAAGCTTGGTTTCCGGCATGACGAACGTGTCGCCATAGAGCGCGTTGAAGCGCTGTGCGATATCGCGGGCGAGTTCAAGGTGCTGCGACTGGTCGTCGCCGACGGGCACGACCTTGGCCTGATACAGGAGAATATCGGCGGCCATGAGGACGGGATACTGCAGCAGGCCGTCGCCGATGCTGTCCTGGGAATCGGTCTTTTCCCGAATGGTTTCGCTCTTCGCTTTAAACTGCGTCATGCGGTAGAGCCAACCGATCGGGGTGACGCAGGTGAGCATCCAGGCAAGTTCGGCGTGCGCGGCCACCTGCGATTGAACGATGATAGTGGATGCCTTAGGGTCGATCCCGGCGGCCAGGAAGAGTCCAGCGATCTCCCGGATCTTGGCGCTCAACTGGGCCGGTTCCTGGTAGATTGTTATTGCATGTAGGTCGACAATGCAGAAGATGCTTTCATAGCTGCTCTGCAGGCGCACGAAGTTCTTAAGTGCGCCTAGGTAGTTGCCAATATGCAGGTTTCCGGTCGGTTGAACCCCGGAGAAAAGTCGTGATTTCATGCTGAAGAAAGGTGAACTCCTATCCTAAACGAACTCCGCATCGAGAAATGGGTTTTCGGAGGAGATGGGCTAGCGCGCACGGATCAAGGCGTAGTGCTGGTTCCGTTTGCCTTACCTGGAGAACTCGTCCAGGTGGAGCCCGTGGACGCGCGCCACCATGTGAAGCGAGGGCAGATTACGAGCGTCATCGAGCCGTCGCCGGAGCGGATCGCTCCGGGATGCCCGTATTTCATCAAGTGCGGCGGCTGCAGCTATCAACACTCGAGCTACGAATACGAGGTCGCGCAGAAAGTGGAGGTCCTCCGCGAAGTGATGGAGCGCGTGGGCAAGTTCGAAGCGCCCGCTGAGATTCCCACCGTCACGGGGCCCGACTGGGGTTATCGCAATCGCATCCAACTGCACTTTGAAGGCGGCAGGATCGGGTTTCATGAAAGCGGCTCGCACGACATCGTCGATATCGACCACTGTCCGATTTCGTCGCCCAAGCTGAACGAGGCGATCTCGGTTTTGCGCGGACATTTGAAGGAGCGCCGTTGGCCGTATTTCCTGCGGTCACTCGAGTTGTTCACCAATGAAGAGCAGGTGCAGGTAAATGTGCTGGACGCGGGCGACAAGCGGCTGGCGCGCTCGTTCTTTGAGTGGATCGGGCTCGATTTGCCGGGCGCGACGGAGCCGTCGCTCGAGTATGGCGAGTTCCGCGTGAGCCACCGCAGTTTCTTCCAGACGAACCGGTTTCTGATCGATCAGTTGACCGAAACGGCGCTGGCGGGGGCCGAGGGCGCGACGGCGTGGGATCTCTATTCGGGTGTTGGCCTGTTCTCGCTCGCGTTGGCGCGGCGTGGTTTTGAGGTTACGGCGGTTGAGGCAGGTATGAGCGCGGTGTCCGACCTTGGCTTCAACATGGAGCGCCTGGGACTGAATATCGCCGCATACAAGGGCTCGGCTGAGCTGTGGATGGATGAACAAACGGAAGCTCCCGACTTTGTGCTGGCCGATCCGCCGCGTTCCGGGCTGGGCAAGAATGGCGCTCGGGCGTTGGCGCGGTTGAAGCCACGCCAGCTCAGCATTGTGTCGTGCGACCCGTCAACGTTGGCGCGCGATCTGGCGACGCTGCGCTCGGTTGGCTACGAGATCGAGAGCATGACGCTGGTCGACTTGTTCCCGCATACGAGCCATATTGAGACGGTAACGAAGTTGCGGATCTGATGCTGGACCAATCCCGCGTGCGCGATTTGGCGGAACGTTACACGGCCGCCTGGTGCAGCCAGGATGCCGCGAGCGTGGCGGCATTCTATTCGCTGAACGGTTCGCTGCGCGTGAACACGGGTCCGGTGGCATTCGGACGGAAGGCGATTGCGGGCGTAGCACAAGGCTTCATGACGGAGTTCCCCGATTTGGTAGTGGTGATGGACGACCTGCTCGTCGAAGGAGAGCGCGCCTTTTACCACTGGACTCTGACGGGCACCAACGCCGGGCCCGGGCGCAACAGCCGAAAGATTCGGATTAGCGGGTTCGAGGAGTGGCAGATGGGGCCCGACGGGCTGATCGCCACGTCGCAGGGTCACTACGACAGCGCCGAGTACCAGCGCCAACTGCAACACGGAACGGCGTGAGTGCCGCTCGCTACGGTCTGCCGGGCGTGTCGCGCCACATGCCCTGAAGGCCGTAGAGGTTGATCAGGTGGCGCTGCATAATGCGCTCACCGGCGCCGATTTCGATGCGCGTGGAGGCATCGGCTCCATAGCCCCCGTAGGCCGCGGTGCGCAGGTCGGGAATGTAGCCCGCCCAGGTCCCGCCGTTGCTGAAGGTGTAGCCGTAGAAGAGCGGGTGCGGAACGTCAGCCTGCGCTTTCCACGTCGTTTGCAGCTTGTGCATGGCCTCGCCCGGTACGGCCGCGATGGCGATCTGCTTGCCGATGAGCACGGTGGCGATGCCGACGTCGAGGCTCCGAGATTTGTCCCAGCGGTCGGCGAAGGTGAGAAGTTCGCTTTTGACCTGGATGGAATCGGCGGGAACAGGCTGGACGCGCTTGTTGGCACGGAGAACTTCGGTGGCGAGGTGCTCGCCCATCTTGTCCACGACGCGGAAGTCGTCGTCTTCCTTCCCCGAGCGCGCCATGAAGAGAGGGTTGATGTCGCCTGCCCCACCCTGGACGAACATGACCTGGGTGCCCGGAAGCTCCTGTTCTGCTTTGCGCTGCATGACGCCGGGGTAGTCGGCCGAGTACTTGCAGTTGGTGGGTCCGAGGACGACGGCGTGCGCGGCGTAATGAACGAGCAGGGCGCGCGTGCGGCCCTCGGCGTCGTCCACGCGCAGCAGGACAAATTCGGGATCGACAGGACCATGAGGCACGCGTTCGAGGTTGTCGAAAAGAGCGCGGGCGCGGCCATCGTCGCGCAGGAGAAGGCGGTTGTAGCCGAGTTGGATCGAACCGCGGCCGATGTTCAGCTTCGCCGGGAACAGCGACTGGGAGGCCTCTTGAATTGCTTTGAACACCTTCGATTCCATTTCCGCTAGATAGGCCTTCGCAGTTGCGTCTGTGGCGGGTGCGCTGCCGAAGGGGAGGAACGCAGGGGCGGAGTGGGTGTGGGAAGCAGCGAGCAGGACCACGGGGATGTTCAGCTTCGATGCGACTTCCTGCTGGAGATTCGGCGAGACGACGCTGCCCAGATCGAAGGTGACGATGGCCATGCGCGATGCACCGGCTTCAAGCACGAGCACCTTTGCCATGAGTGCGTCATGCGTTCCGTTGGCCGGGCCGCAGCGACGGTTGGCGTAGCCGTACATCGGCATAAGTTCGGCGGGCGTGATCTCGACGTGGGCAACTCCGGCTCGCAGTTGGGCTTGGGCGGCGGTGGTCGCGGCGAGCGTGATAGCGAGTAGGAGGGCGGCGGCTTTCATGCAGCAGACATCGTATCGCGCCTCATATACTGGCGGGGTGAAGAAGATTGTACTGGGAATCCCGGCCGCGATGGTGATGTTGACGGCGGCGAGTGCGGAGGACTGGCCGCAGTGGCGCGGGCCAGGAAGCCAAGGCGTGTCCGCGGAGACGGGGCTTCCGGTAGAGTGGGGCGCGGGGAAGAACATTGCCTGGAAGGCTGAACTTGCGGGGACGGGAGCGTCGTCGCCGATTGTGTCGGGCGAGTTGGTGATTGTCACGTCGCAAGTGGGAAGCTACGTGAGCAGCGACGGGAGCGATCCGCGGCTGGCGCGGGATGACCGTTCGCTGGCGGTGCGGGAGAACGCGATCGGGAGCGTGAAGTCGGCCGATGGGAAGTTGTATCTGGTAGTGGAGGCGTTGCGGCGGACGGATGGGAAGAAGGCGTGGGAGTATCGCATCGAGGCGACGGGGGACCGCCAAGACAATCACGAGAAACATAACCTGGCCACTCCGACACCGGTAACGGATGGGAAGCGCATCTATGCGTGGTTTGGGAACGGGCAGTTGGTGGCATTGGATCGCACGGGGCGCGAGGTTTGGAAGCGGCACCTCGGCGAGAAGCAGGGGTCATTCCTGAATCAGTGGGGGCATGGGAGTTCGCCCACGCTCTACAAGGGGACGCTGATTCTGTTGTGCGATCACCGGCCGGTATCGTATCTGCTGGCGTTGGATGCCGAGACGGGCAAGGAGAAGTGGCGAGTGGATCGCGGGAGCGGGCGCGTTTCGCACAGCACTCCGGTGGTGGTCGCCGGGCCGAAGGGCGATGAGTTGGTTGTGAACTCGGATCAACGGATCGATGCGTACGAGCCGGCGACGGGGCAGTTGTTATGGCATGCGGGAAGCGAGCGGCAGACGCCGATTCCGTCGGCGGTGTCACACGAGGGGATTCTCTATTTAAGCCGTGGGTACCGGAATAGTGACATTCTGGCGCTCAAGCCGGGCGGACGCGGGGATGTCAGCACGAGCCATTTGAAGTGGCGGATGCCAAACGGCGGGTCGTACGTGCCGTCGATCGTGCAGTATCAGGGGTTGTTGTACATGACGAACGAGGTGGGAGTGGTGACGTGCGCGGAGGCGGAGACCGGGACGGCGTTGTGGAAGGAGCGGCTGAGCGGGATTTTCTTTGCGTCGCCGCTGGCGGCGGACGGGAAGATCTATATGTTGAGCGAGACGGGGGAGATGTTTGTGCTGCGGGCGGGGCGGAAGGCGGAGGTGCTG
>DASRHX010000457.1:0-4394 GCA_035650295.1 Bryobacteraceae bacterium
TCGTTCGCTTGCTCGAGCCATCCAGGGGAACTGCAACCGCGACGCTGGAATGAAGGCCGCGGCCCAATTGTCGAGTATGCTGACGGTGAAACCGTGAGTGAAAGTTTGGGCATGATAATATGACTTCGTTCGCCCGTCGCCTTTCGCCCGTTCAAAGGCCCGCACCCTGTGACCTGCTCGTATAGATTCCCGTCCAAAAACTTGTTCGTCACGGAGGCTTCTTTCTAGTAGGTCGACTGGGCTTTCGGTCCTGTCAATCCTTTTGTGTAAACCCAATTCTCATCAGCCCTCTGTAGCGCGCGGTGATGCCGGCCGTAGCCGGAGGGCGGAGCGCAGCGCAGCCCGCAGGCGGAGGCTGGCATCACCGCGCCGCACATGCCGCCCGCGCCGCCGCGCGCCGGCCGGGATAGATCATCTCGAACTGGCGCATGGCTTCCTTCCAAAATTGCAGCGTCGACCATTTCTTCGAGGCGTTCCGCAGGGCCAGATACAGCAGCTTGAACGCCGCTTCCTCGCTCGGGAACGCACCCCTGTTCTTGGTCACCTTGCGCAAGCTCGAGTGCAGGCTCTCGATCGCGTTGGTCGTGTAAATCACCTTGCGGACCTCTTCGGGAAACTGGAAGAACGGAATTACCCGTTCCCAGTTGCGCGCCCACACATCGGCCACCACCTGGTGCTTCGGCCCCTTCCGCCGGAACTCCTCCAAAGCCAGCTCGGCCCCCTCGGCCGTCGCCGCCTGGCCGCTCGTCAGTCTGACGCGAGGCTTGGACGCACACCTTCCCGGAACATTTGACGCCCCTCGCTAACCTCCACCCTTGCCCCTCCGTCTCACCTAACATAGGCTGTCTATGTTATGACCACCGCAAAACGCCGCGACGAAATCCCGTACGGCACCCTCGACATGCTCATCCTCAAAACACTCTCCACCACCAAAGAGATGCACGGCTTCGAAATCGCCGACTACATCCAGCAACACACGGAAAGCGTCCTAAACGTCGAGGAAGGTTCCCTCTATCCCGCCCTCCAGCGCCTCCTCATGCAAGGCTGGGTCACCGCCGAATGGGGCCGCACGGAAGGAAATCGCCGCGCCCGCTACTATCGCCTCACTCCGGCCGGCCGCAAACAACTCGACCGCGAAGTCGCCCAGTATTACCGGCTCACCCACGCCATCGGCCGCATCTTGCAACCCGCTTGAGGTCTCCTAGGAATACAAAATGAGCATCACGAAAATCTGGCGCCGCCTTCTCTTCCTTACCCGCCGCAACCGCATGGACGACGACCTCGCCGAAGAGATGCGCCTCCACATGGACCTCCGCACCGCCCGCCTGCAACAACAGGGGCTCGAAGCCTGCGACGCCGCTCTCACCGCCCGTCAGCGCTTCGGCAACTCCGCCGTCCTCCGCGAAACCAGCCACGACTCCTGGGGCTGGCGGTGGCTCGAAGAATCCTGGCAGGACCTCCGTTTCGGCCTCCGCATGCTTATCCGCACGCCCGCATTTTCCGCCACCGTCATCATCACGCTCGGCCTCGGCATCGGCGCCAGCACCGCCATCTTCAACGTCGTTAATGGCGTGCTCCTCAAGGGCCTCCCCTTTCGCGAACCCGACCGGCTCGTCACCCTCTACGAGCAAATGTCGAAGAGGGCGATCCGCAAGTTCACCTTCAGCCCGCCCGATTACATCGCTCTTACCCAACAGAACGAGTGGTTCTCCTCCGTCGGAGCGTTTCGGAATCTGGACTATGAAATTTCCGGTTCCGGCACACCCGAGCGCGTCCAGGGAGCGCGTCTCACCGCCAGTCTGCTTCCCACCCTGGGCGTTGAACCATTCCTCGGCCGCAACTTTACCGAGATGGAAGACAACGATGACCGCGATGTCGTGCTGATCAGCCACGCATTCTGGGTACGCAAGTTTGCTCGCGACCCATCCGTCATCGGCCGTGGCCTTCGAGTCAACCGGCGGACGGTCACCGTCATCGGAGTTCTCCCGCCCACCTTCGTCTTTCCGCCTCGGGGACTGTTCCGCAACGGCCAGCCCGCCGACATCTTCAGGACCATGAGCTTCACCGCCGATCAGAGGCAGGCGTATGGCCGGCAGTACAACCACAGTGTCGTGGCCCGCCTCAAGCCCGGCGTCACCATCGAGCAAAGCCAAGCCGCCGCGCCCGTCCTCGCGCGCCGTTTCGAGGAACGCTACCCCGCTTTCTATCACCGCATGCCTGGGTTTTCGCTGGGCGTCAGCGTTGTGCCCTTTCGCAACGAAATCATCGGTAACGTACAAACCCTGTTGTGGGTCATGCTCGCGGCCGTGCTGATGGTGTTGCTCATCGGTTGCGCGGATGTCGCCAGCCTCATGCTCGCTCGCGCCACCGGCCGCGCCCGCGAAATGGCCATTCGCGTCTCCCTCGGCGCGGGCCGCTTCCGGCTCATACGCCAGGTCCTCATCGAGGGCGGCGTGCTCGCCATCCTCGGCGGCGCCTTGGGCGTGCTCCTCGCCGCCATCGCCACCAGCGCCTTGCTCGCCGCCTCGCCCATTCCACTTCCGCGCTCGGAAGCCGTCGCCATGAACCAGCACGCCCTCCTCTTCGCGGCCGCCGTCAGCATCCTTAGCGCCCTCCTGTTCGGACTCGTTCCCGCCCTCGAAAGCGCTCGCGGAGCAGCGGCCGATGCCTTACGCGAAGGCGGACAGGGACGCACGCAAGGTCTCCGGCGCCGCCGCTGGCTTCGATCCTTCGTTGCCGTTCAAGTGGCCATGGCCGTCGTCCTCGCTGTCGGCGCCGGTCTGCTCATGAGAAGCTTCACGAAGCTGCTCGAGGTCAACCCGGGCTTCCAGCCCCAACACGTTCTCGGCTTCTCCCTTAACCTGCCCATACAGGCTTACGCGCAGGCCACGCAGGTAACCGGTTTCTGGGAACGCCTGCGTGAGAGCCTCTCTGCGATTCCTGGCGTCGAAGCCGTCGGCGTGGGCGATCTCCCTCTCGCTGTCCGCGAACTCCGCGGCATTTGGCCGGAAGACATGAGCGCCTTTCCGAGCAATCCTCCCAGCATTCGCCAATCGTGGACGCACGGCGATTACCTTCGCGCCCTCGGCGTACCGCTCAAGCAGGGACGCTGGTTTACCGATGGCGATGTGAAAGGCTCACAGCTCGTGATCGTCATCAACGAAACGATGGCACGCATGTTCTATCCCGGAAAGAACCCCATCGGCCAGCGCGTGAAATGGGGCGGCTCCGCCGAATCGAGGAGTCCCTGGATGACCGTTGTCGGGGTCGTCGGCGACTTCAAGCAGGAGTCGCTGCAGGAGCACACCGCACCCATGACGTTCACGCCCATCATGCAGGAGCCGGACGAATCGATCTTCATGTCGCGCAACATGAACGTCGCTGTCCGCACATCAGCCGATCCTTCAGCGATTGCAACGGCCGTTCGCAAGCACGTTGCCGAACTCGACCCCTCACTCCCCGTCGCCGGCCTGAAGACGATGGAGGACGCCGTCCGCCAAGCGGCAGCCCCGCAGCGGTTCAGCACCTGGCTGCTCGGCGTCTTCGCCGGCATTGCTCTCCTGCTCGCAACGCTCGGAATCGGCGGCGTCGTAGCTTACACGGTTGGACAGCGCACCCGCGAAATCGGTCTGCGCATCGCCCTCGGCGCCCCGCGCGGCACGATTCTTTCGCTCATGCTGCGCGAAGGACTGCTCTACGCGGGAATCGGCGTTAGTGCCGGCATCGCCCTTGCCCTGGCGTCCACGCGCCTGATGGGCACCCTCCTTTATGGCGTGCAGCCCACCGACACTCTCACCTTCGCCGCCGTTATGGGTGTCGTTGCCTTGGTCGCCGCCGCAGCCAGTCTCCTCCCGGCCTTCCGCGCCACCCGCGTCGACCCCATGGTGGCCCTAAGAAGCGAGTGATCGCCTCGGCGATCCGTTGCGGGTGGCTACTCGCCGCCACACGTCGAATCGCGCTCGAAATAACGGGAAGCGGCACAGCCTTGCCCGGATGCACCTGCTAGGATTATTCACCTTATTAGGACACCAAACCGTGGCTGCTAGGCCTTCAAGTGAAAGTAGCAGTGAATGTGGGGCACGCCGCGGAAGTACCAGACCATGTCCGGGCCTTCCATTTGCCAGGTGTCCCAAACCTGGTCGGAACCGATGTCGTATTGCCCGCCATACCAGGAGACCTGGAGTTGATTGACGATCTCCTTCTTCCGGATGGTATTGATGGTGGCCTTGACGTCGTCCTCGCGGAACATGGCCATCATGCCGCGCATCGTATCGACGAGCAATTTCTTTTGGTCGGCACTCAGTTCCGAGCACGGCAGCCCGCGCTTCTCGGAGGCAGGCGCGATCTTGACGACGACATCCGGCTCTTCCCCGCGAGGCTCGACGGAAACTAAT
>DASRHX010000458.1:0-8934 GCA_035650295.1 Bryobacteraceae bacterium
ATTGACCGTCGAATCAACCTTCAAGTTGTTCTGCTTGGCATAGCGCTCGTCCACCAAGATGTCGTCTTCGCCCTGAAATGGCCCGCCGGCGATATAACGGAAGCCGCCGTTCAGTTCGCTGAACTTCTCCAGGTCGAGGCCGGTCACGGTATCGATGCCGCCGATCGGCTGCGACATGGTGCCGGTGGCGACTCTCACATGCGGTTGCTCGGCGAAAAACCTGATCAGCCCCTCCGCCATAGGTGAACCAGAGAAACTGATCACGGAACTGCCGGGCGGCCGCACCCAGATGTCGGCTCCAACACCACGGGCGCGCCGCGCGGCCTCGTCCAACATTCCGCGGCTCAAGCCGACGAGCGTCAACATCATCGCCACTTCGATTGCAATAGCAACAACGCTCAAGAGCGTACGGACAGGGCGGTGCTTGAGGTTCTCCAGAACTAGCTTATTGATCAACGGGAGGAGTCCTTCGGTGAATCGGGCAGCAAAACACCATTCTAGCCTGTGCCGGGGGCAACCCTTGCGGCGAGATCAGCCGGCTGCGTCAACGAGCCGGATCATGCTGACGCTGATGGTGAAGGTGCGCGCGTCGCCTGGCGACTGCCACTTCGGCGCGGCGGTCAGTTCGACGGTATAAGCCGGTGCATCATCAACCGGTTGCTCGAGAATCAAGAGGCCGTTGCGCTCGATGGGCCAACGGCGAGGAGGGCCGCCGTTGACGCGCACATCGACGGTGGCGGGGACGCCCTGGAGGAAACTCTGTTCGTGGACGTGGCCTCGAATGCGGACCATCTGCAGGCCTGGTTTGACGCGTTTTAGCTCGGCGGTAGCGCTGCCAGCCATCCAGCGATACTTGTTGCCGAAAACGCCTTCCAGTTCGTACCAGCCCTGGCCCAGCTTGGACTCATGGCCGGGTATGGAAAAATCGATGAGGTCCGCGCGGTCGCCCGGGTAGAGTTCCTTGCGGTCGGCGAGTTTGAGCACGTTGTAGACTCCACCCTCGTTGGGGGCGTCGTAGCCGCACTTTGCGCAGCGTAGGGTTTCGGCGGCATCGCGGGTCAGGCTCGAATGGCAATCGGGACAGCGCAGGTAGCGCTCAAAATGATCGAGGTCGGCCCCCGCCGCGCCGGCTGTGCCTGCCTTCTTGCAGAATGCGGCGAGCGTTCCGCCCAGCAGGCGGGCGGGAACCCAGTCCGATCCGTAGCGGTCGATCTTCTTCGCAAGCGAGCGCATGCTGGTTTCACCCCAGCCCTTGCTTCGCACGAAGATTTCGTACTCGGCTGAGGCGAAGTGTTTCTCGATCAGACGCCGCCAGTCGGGCAAGTACATGGAATGATTCTGCCGGATGCCAAAGCTTTCTTCTTGATGAGCGCCGATGACATCACGCACAAGATAGCCAAGTAACCCGTTCCGATGCAGCGTCCGTTCCCAAGGGCGCATGGTGTCGAGGTAAGGAGCGCGGAAGAGACTCAGAGTAAGCAGTCGCTTGAGCGGCTCTTCGGCGAAATAGAACACGCCGCCCGGGGCGAGCACGCGCTTCACTTCAAGGAACACCGATTCTATGTCCATGAACTGGCTGAGCATCTGAAACGCACATACCAGCCGCAGAGAATTGTTCGCGAACGGAAGATTCAAGGCGTCGCCCGCGACGCGAACGGGCGCGCGCGAAAGCCCCCAACGGTCTTGCAACGAAATGCCGTGGCGGAGAGCATCGGCGGAAATATCGAGTGCGAATCCTTCGCCACCGAATTCGTTGCACAGCATGTAGCTGGTATGGCCGGCATTGGCGCCGATTTCCAAGAAAGGGGACATCGTACCGACGAAGTCCAGATGCTTCCTGAGAAGCGCACCTCGCCGCACGTTCTCCTCGGCGTAGATGCCGGCCGCGCGGTCCGGTTCGCCGAGAGAGGCGAAGTTATGGAACTCCACCTGGGCGCGCTTGACGGAGAGCGACTGAGCTTCCATGTGAGGGACCGGTCCTTTCAATTCTCTCCCAGGGCGGGAGGCGCCACCCATTCGCCCTTTGCCATCGCCCTCTCCACCTTGACCAAGCACGCAATGTCCTCTCGTGGATCGCACTTCAACACGTAAAGGCCGGCTTGCAAGCCCGGAGTGATGCGTCCGGCGTTGCGCAGCTCAATCGCCTCGGCTGTGTGCGCCGTGGTTGCTTGGATAATCGCCTCGGCAGGAAGCCCAGCCTCGCCGAGAAACTTCCACTCGCGATGAGCGTTGTGGTCGCCGTCCACGCCCAGTTTCACACCCGCGTCGAACATCTTCTTCGCGTTCGATTTCGCTCGCTTCAGATTGTGGGGCTCTACTTCAAAGACAAGCAGGGAGGGGAAGACGATTACGTGCCGTTGCTTGATTTGCTCGATGAGGGTGGAATCGAGGTCGTCGGTGTCCACGGGCATGCCCTTCACGACAAGCTTGCCGTCAGTGACTAACGCGCGCAGTTCCTCCTGAGTCTTGAACCGCGGATAGTTTGCCTCGCGCGGAAGCTGAACGGGCGTGGGAATCAGGAATCGCCCCGTCAGATCCGTCTTTTCCGAACCGGCGGGAATGGGTAAAGTGGGTTGGTCGCCCACGGCTTTGAAGAACTCTTTATCGACTACCACGACCGAGCGATCGACATGAGAGCGATTGGATGTGTTGAAAAGTGTTGCGCCGATCAGAACTTTTGGACCTTCCGCACTAGAATTTCCGCATCCTGAGGACAGGAAGGCAATCCCCAAATACAACAGCGCCGCCAACCAATGCTGCTTCACATTAGGCTTCATATGAGAAGGCTCCGGCAATCAAGGGCGCGAAGATCTTCAAGCAACAGGTCCGGACTATGCTTCGCCAAGTCATCGTGAGTGGCGAGGCCCGTCTTGACCGCAATCGAGCGAATGGAGTTGGCACGCGCCGCCGTCACATCGTTTGGATGGTCGCCGATGAGCCAAAGGCGGGTATGCTGCTGAATCCATCCACGGCGGCGGGCCTGTGCGAGGGCCAGCCTGGCAAGCGCGGTTCGCGTGTTTCCCATTTCGGCGAAAGCGCCGAACCGGAAGTAGCGGCGTAGTCCTGCGCTCTCCATTTTTCGCCATCCGATCAAGGAGAGATTCCCCGTAACGAGCCCCGCCGGCATCGATAAGCGGTGCAGCCGGCGAAGCAATGCACGGGCGCCGGGACAGACGCGTGCGTGGAGATCGCGGGGGGCCATTCGCAGGTAGATTTGCTGCGCTTCACGCATGAGCACGGGTAATACAGCTTGAACGCGTGGACCTTTGGCCCCGGCCTGGCGCAACATTTCGGTCAAAATATCGCCATCCAACATTCCCTGAACGGGAATCCCCTCGGTAGTGCAAACATGCCCGGTTACGTGTTTAACGGCGGCCTCAAGCGCCTCTCTGTGATGCGGACCCGCGCGGCGAATCAACGTGCCATCTATGTCGAAGAGAACAACCGCGGCGGCCACTATACTGGAACATTCCCCTCTCCCTCATACTATAGCGAAAGATGAAAAAACGTTCTCCGAACATTCGGGTTTCATCAACGTCTGCAATGGACACGCCGCGGTCCCGTCTCCCGCTGGCGGTGAGACTGAAGAACCGAATTTTGAAGCAGTACTTCGTGCGCCTTCACATGGGGCTCATCCTGTCAGGGACGATGGCGTCGGGACTGCTCGCGAGCAAGATTCTGCTCGAAGCAGGCATCCACTCCGTGCTGCTCCGATATCCGCTGGCGGTGCTGGTCGCGTATGGGTTGTTTCTGGGCATGACTCGGCTCTGGATTCGCTATACCGTCGTGAACAGGCCTTCTCGCTATTCGCTGGGAGAAGATGCTGTCGAGACGACATTAGACATGTTGGGCGAGGATAGCAGCGGTTCCTACAGCGACTCCTTGCGGCCGGCGCTTTTTGGTGGCGGCGATTCGGGTGGTGGTGGCGCATCCGACCGATGGGATGTGGCGACGAGCGCACGGATCGAGCCGGCACCCTCTTCCGGAGGGTCTCACTTCTCAGCGGGTGGCTTAGACATCGACCTGGACGAAGGCATTTGGATTCTGTTGGCCCTGGCCGCGGTGATCCTGGCGATATTCGGCGCCGGGGCGTATTTGGTTTGGGCGGCACCGGAAATCCTTCCCGAAATCGCGGTAGGGGCGCTGCTGGCGTCGAGCTTGAAACGGTCCGCCCAACACGCGGAATCCCGGGGGTGGCTGCGGAGCGTCGTATCGTGCACTGCGATCCCTTTCGGAATCGTATTCCTGCTGGTGTGTGTGCTTGCATATGCGATCCATCACACTTGCCCGGGTGCGTCGAGACTGCTGGACGCGCTGCATTGTTCGGAGAGGACGCAATAAGATCAAGAGATGGAACACCGCTTCCCTTCCGGAGCGAGGCTCGTGCTTCTGCGGGGCGATATCACGAAGGTGCCTGCCGACGCCATTGCCAATGCGGCGAACTCGCAGCTGGCGGGCGGTGGTGGCGTGGATGGAGCGATCCATCGCGCGGGCGGACCAGCAATTATGCAGGAGTTGGACGCCATTCGGGCTACCACCGGCGGATGCGCCACGGGAAGCGCCGTCGCGACGACGGCGGGCCGATTGCCGGCGAAGTATGTATTCCATGCAGTGGGTCCGGTGTGGCATGGCGGCGAACGGGGCGAGGCGAAATTGCTGAAGTCAGCCTACCAGTCCTGTCTCAACCTGGCCGAGGAGCGAGGAGTTTCGACGTTGACCTTTCCATCCATCAGCACAGGTGTTTATGGCTATCCCGTGAGTGAGGCTGCACGGGTCGCCGTGGCGTGCGTGGCAGAGCATCTGAGCGGTGGAGCAAGCTCCCTACGCGAGATATCCTTTGTGCTGTTTGACGACGGTACTCTTGCCGCGTACGAGTCCGCGCTGGCGGCGCTGAGCGAACGACCCCTACAATAGCCTTAGATGCAGGTACTGCAGGCCGGCTCACACAAACTTCTCTACCTCGAGCTGGAAGAAGAAGTCATTCAGGAAATCCTCACGCAGTTAGGCTTGGAAGCCAGATTATCCAACGGCCAGCGCGTGCTGACGCTGGACCTCCAGGCGCCCGGCAGACAAGCGCCCCTCCTTTTGTTCGACGCGGCCGATCCCGGCAACCTCGGCTGGTTTTCGCGCTGCCAATTTTATGTGGACGGCAAGACCGCGACGGTACTGCAAACCCCGATCCGGATCGCAAACGTTCGAGACGGCCGCGGCAACGTGATTCAAAATGCACTACGGATGCAGATTACGAAGGAGTTGCCGCCAAACTTCCGGCTGCCTGGCAAGAATCCGGTGAATGAACAAAGCCTATACGGCGTGTTGTTCAATTTTCTGAATGCGTTGCTGAACACAGGAGTTGCGGTGTGTGGTGGCGGTCTCGTGAAGCCTTTGGCTGGACGGGGAGACGCGGAATTGCGCGGCTGAGCCACAGCCCCGCTTAAGGTCAAAGTTCCTTAGAACTTTCGTTTTCCTCCACGATTCTGAAATTCTCCAGTACCTCAACCATCCCGTTCAGTACCAAAGATTCTTCCTTCGTTCGCCCCTCCGGAATAAGCTCAGGCTGTGTCCGGGAATTGTCCCCAGCACAGTCCGGACACACAGGGCGTTCCCGACCCGCGCAAAGGGGGCGCCCACCGGCGGCTCTAACATCCCGGAGGAGGATGAAAGGGCCGCCACTATTTAACGTTGTGAACGCCCACGGCTGGGCGCGTGACGCCGCCGCGGTGCGTTCTCTTTACGGGCGGGGGCCTCTCTGGAGGAGGAGAGTGCCTTCGCCCGCTTTTTTTGCTGCACGCTTCGGCTAGCGCGTTTGTTTAGTCAGATTCTCAAAGAGGTAGAGCCCGCTTTTGCCTCCCACGGCGAAGTCCAAGTCGCCATCGCCATCGAAGTCCACAACGGGAATCTGCATGCCGCCGCCGGCCATGGAGCCATAGTCGATGATGTGCCGGGCCCAAAACACACCCTTGCCTTGCGCGCCGGACACGGTCTCATACCAATAAATGCCAAGCGGGTCGCGCGCGCCTGGATCGTGATCATGCGCGAGGAAACGCTTACCACTAATCAGATCCTTTCGCCCGTCGCCGTTTAGGTCCACGAGTGCCGTGGCGTGAGCCTGGGACCATGTATCGTCGAAGACCTGTTTCTTCCAACCGCCGTCGGCGAGGCGCTCGATCCAAAACAGCCCATAGTCGTGCGCGTGCGAACCGACCACGTCTGGCCGGCCATCGCCGTTGACGTCGGTGACATAGAGAAATCCAAGTGCCTCTTTGCCCTCCCATCCAGGATGAAGCTGCCAGTTTGCGTCGTTCGGTTTCGCTGGCGCTTCGAGCCACCCTTTGGGAGTGAGGATGTCGATGCGTCCATCTCCATTGACATCGCCAGCGCCGATGCCGTGTCCAAGCGATTGGTCGGCGACCTTGTGGCGAACCCATTTTCCATCGCGATATTCGTACCAGGCCGTGATGGCAGTGCCGCCATATTGCGGCAGCACCTCGCGAGCCTTCCCGTCACCATCCATGTCCACCAGGAACGCAAACTCGGTGTTCATGCCGCTATCGACAACGCCCTCTTTCCACTCGCCCTTGCCCTTGCCAGGATTTTTCCACCAGGAGATCTTTTTACTGAACCAATGCGGCGTGATGATATCGACGTGGCCGTCGGAATCGACGTCCATGGGCAGGTCGCTGAAATCGTCAATGTAGTTGCTCTGGAATGGCAGCTCGCGGAATTCATGCTTCGCCCACTTCGGCGCTTCATACCAGTACTCACCGGAAACGATGTCGAGTTTGCCGTCGCCGTTGAGGTCGGCGAATGTACAGGCCTCGCTCGCGCCTGGATCGATGAAGTGCTTCTTGTAAGTAATGTCGGACGAACGTGAGCCGGCCACGAGCGCGGCTGCGGGCAACGCTAGAAGGAGAAATTTCCACATATAGAAGATCCTTAGTCGGTGGGTTAGGGGCGATTATTCTTGAGCCATTCGTCGTATGAGTGTTTTCGCGGGCCGGTGTAGCGAATGGTGTCGAAGAAGTCGGCACGGCCCAGCATGCGCGGATCGCCTTCGCCGCGAAGCATCTCTTCCATGTTCTCGAGCATCTTGCGCTTTACCTGCGCAAGTTTGGGATCGGCGGCCAAATTGTGCAGGCACTCCTTGTCGGCTCGCATGTCATAGAGCTCTTCGGACGGGCGCTTGCCGAACGACATTCGGTAGTAATTGTCGAAGCCGCTGATGAGCAGCGTCTTGGTGGGACTGTCGTCGACATTGCGATAACCCGTTTCCGGATTACCCGCGGGCCAGGCATCGGGCTCGTAATTGCGGACGTAGAGATAGTCGCGAGTGCGCATCGCTCGGACAGGATAGCCGGCGTCATTTGGCCGGCCCAGGTCGTGCCTCTCTTTGGCCACCAGCATGACGTTGCGGGACTCATCGACAGCGCCCGACTTCTCCGATTTGAGGATGCCGGCAAAGCTTTTTCCCGTCATGGTGGTAGCCGCGGGGATGCCAGCAGCCTCGCAGAAGGTAGGAGCGAAATCGCGGGTGTTGATGAAGTCGTCCACCACGCGTCCTCCCTTCACTTGCGCGCCCCATCGCACGGCGAGGGGAATGTGGAAGCCATCCTCGTAAATCTGTCCCTTCACGCGCGGAAATGGCATGCCGTGATCGGAGGTGCAGACAATGAGTGTGTTATCCAGTTCGCCGATCTCCTCGAGCTTCTTGAGGGCGCGGCCGATGTGCGTATCGAACCATTCCACTTCGAGCGCGTAGTCAAGCAGGTCGCCGCGGACCGTAGGGTGATCGGGAAGGTACTTCGGAACAGTAACTGCTTTCGGATCGCGGCCCGCGCGAAGGCCAGAGCCTTGCTCGTAGGCGCGATGGGGCTCCTGTCCTCCGAACCAGAAACAGAACGGTGCCCCGGCCGGTCGTTGCCCAAGGAAGTCTTCGAAATTGGCGGCATAGTCTCGATTCGAGATGCCATTGTAGGGCGGCTTATGTGTGCGATTCTGGAATTCTTTGCCTGCTGGATTGTGCGGCCATCCAGTGGACTGATAGTCGCCGGGTCCCCATCCCTTGCCAGTCATTCCGACGAAGTAGCCGGCCTTTTCGAGGACGTCCGGGTAGACGGCAAACTCGTTGGGGAAGATGCTGAAGTGACTGATGGCTTCTTTGAGTTGCCAGGTGTTGCGTCCGGTGAGGATGGTCGCACGGCAGGGCGAGCATTTTGGGTTGGAAGTGAAGGCGTTGGTGAACAGGACCCCCTCACGCGCGATGCGGTCGAAGTTCGGTGTCTTGACCCACGTGCAGCCATAGGCGCCGGCGTGCTGATGGCCCCAATCGTCGTCAATGCAGAAGAGAATGTTGGGGCGCTTGACCGGTTGGGCCGCCAGAGGCAGACTCGCAGCAATGGCTCCGGAGAGGAAAGAACGGCGGTTGAGCATGGAAACCAGTGATCGTATCACCACACGCATCGCCGCGGCTGCTAAACTAGGGAGCATCGGCCATTCGGCCGAGACTTCCTAATCCCCGGTCGTCTAATGGTAGGACAGCGGCCTTTGGAGCCGTGAATCGTGGTTCGAATCCATGCCGGGGAGCCAAATCTCAAGTCACTGATTTCATTGAGTGGCCTCCCGATGGAATTCAGTAAATCCTTTGGAATCAGGTTCGAGTCCCGTCTGGGGTTCCCGTGAAACCGACACGTGAAAGCGCCCGAAGTATTCACGCCAGGCAAATTTGTCGCCCCGCACGGGGCGAGTTTGACCAAGAGGGGTATATCTTGTGGCTGAGTGGGTCGAGATGGGACGCGTGACGAAGCTGCGGAAGGTATAGGCGGTTTCCGAACGCCTCACTGACCTTGTATAGCCATCGTTTTTGCAAAGCCAATTTTTTTTGCAAGCACGACAAAACGAGGCTCGGATCGAAGTCCCCTAAAACTGGGTTCGACC
>DASRHX010000459.1:0-8424 GCA_035650295.1 Bryobacteraceae bacterium
CGCACAATACGACGTGGCGCTGCAAAAGCTTTTCTTCATCCGCGAAGGAATGTCGCTTCAATTCCGGGGTGAGGCCGCCAACCTCTTCAACCGCGTTAATCTCGGCCAACCCTCGGCCACCATCGGGGGCTCCGCCTACGGCAGCATCCGCGCGCTCAACGGAGATCCGCGTAACATCCAGTTGTCTCTGCGTTTGCAATTCTAAGAGTCGATGCGATACCTGCTGCTCTTTACTCTGGCGGTCGCCCTCCAGGCCCAGACCGTCTTCGTCGTCCGCCACGCAGAACGCACCGGCGAGCCCGACCCGCCGCTGAACGCCGACGGCCAGCGCCGGGCGGAGGCGCTCTCGCGCATGTTGGCCGACGCAGGTGTGAAGACCTTCATTGCGAGCGAAGCCCTGCGAGCGCAACAAACCGCACTTCCCACCGCGCGGCGCGCCAACCGTGAAGTCGAAGTCCTACGCGACAAGGCCATCGACGAGATTGCGGCCCGCGCCCGCGCGGCGACCACCCCCGCGGATGCCACGCTGGTAGTCGGCCATCGCTCCACCGTGCCGCTCATCGTTAAGGCGCTTGGCGGAGGCGAGATTCCAGAATTAGGCTCCGCCGAACACGACCGCCTCCTCGTTGTCTCGCTATTGCCCAACGGCGGGGCAACGGTCACTACTCTGCGATTTGAAGCTCCCGCCCAGTAGACGGCCCATTTGACTCATCCAAGGCTTCCCGGTAGCATCGAACTTCATGACCCGTCGTGAGCTGTTGTCTAGCCTTGCCCTGGCGTTGCGCAAACCCAAAATGGATGCGGCGCAGAAGTTGCTCACCGCCGCCGTGGCGGCGGGCAAGTTGCGCGCTGCGTCGCTCTATGTGCGCGAGGGCAATTCCATCTTGAACCAGGGCTTTGGCGCCGCAAAGGCGGATACGCCGTTCCTGCTCGCCTCCATTACCAAACCCATGACCGCCACTGCGCTCATGCATCTGGTGGATCATCGCGAAGTAGCCCTCACCGACCCCGTGCGTAAGTTCATTCCGGAATTCAACGGCGGTGATCGCCAACTCGTCACCCTGCACATGCTGCTCACGCACACCTCAGGTCTACCGGACATGCTCCCGGAGAACGAGCAATTACGAAAGAAGCATGCTCCTCTGTCCGACTTCGTTGCCGCGACCTGCCGCACACCGCTCCTGTTCAAACCGGGAACACAAGTGAAGTATCAAAGCATGGGCATTCTGCTCGCTGCCGAAATCGCACAACGCGTGACGAAGAGGCCTTTTCCTGAATTTCTCCGCGCTAGCGTGTTCAAGCCCTTGCTGCTGAGCGAGACCTCCCTTGGTCTCGGCGGGCGCGCAATTGCCGACACAGCGCAATGCCAGGTGGAAGGCAACGACGACTGGAATTGGAACAGCCCCTATTGGCGGAATCTTGCCGCGCCATGGGGCGGCGCGCACTCTACTGCTGAAGACGTGAGCCGCTTCGTTCGCTCGTTTCTTTCTCCGGATGGACGCGTTGTTCGTCCGAGAACGGCCGAAATGATGGTTCTCAACCAGAACGAGAAATTGGATGCGCCTTGGGGGATCGGCTTCTCCGTCAAACCCGGCAGCTTCGGCAGGCGCTGTTCGGCGGAGACCTATGGCCACAGCGGCTCCACCGGTACGTTGTGTTGGGCCGATCCGGTCTCCAGCGGATGCTTCGTGTTGCTCACTACGTGGCCCGCCGAACAGTCCTCGAAAGTCCTGATTCGCCCCGTATCGGATCTGGTGTCGGAGGCTGTGGCTTGAGTCTTCGCCTCGCATCGGCACTCCTCCTCGCAGTCGTACTCACGGCACAAAACGGCAAGCTGACCATCGAGCAGTTGATGAGCGCGCCGTTCCCGTCGTCGCCCGTATCCAGTCCCAAAGGGGGCCATTTTGCCTGGGTACAGAACAATTCCGGCGTTCGTAACGTCTACCTCGCGGCCGCGCCCGACTATCAGGCGAGGGCTCTGACCAAATACACAAAGGACGACGGGCAGGATCTCTCCGAACTGGTATTCACACCCGAAGGCGACAGCGTCGTTTTCGTCCGTGGCGGTGCGGCCAATGGGCGCGGCGAGATTCCCAATCCAACCAGCGACACCTCAGGCGCTGAACAGGCTCTCTATGCCGTGGCCATCGCCGGCGGCGAACCCCGGCGCATCGGAGAAGGTGCGCATCCCGCCGTGTCGCCCAAAGGTGGAATCGTTGCCTACACTCTGAAAGGGCACGTATGGACTGCCGGCCTCTCCGGTGATCCCAAGCCCGCGCAATTGTTCAAGGCGCGCGGCATCTCCACCTCTCTCGCCTGGTCTCCCGACGGCGCCAAGCTCGCTTTCGTCAGCCGCCGCGGCACGCACAGTTTCGTTGGCGTGTACGATCTGGCGGCGAAAGAGATTCGCTGGCTTGATCCCTCACTGGAACAAAACGAAGACCCAGTCTGGTCGCCGGATTCCACTCGCGTAGCGTTCCGCCGCACACCGTATACCAAGGACTTTACTTTGTTTGGGTCGAAGCGCGAAGCGCCGCCCTGGAGCATCCGCGTCGCCACAGTTTCCACGGGAGCTTCGAAAGCGGTATTCACCGCCGAAGCCGGACGGGGCAGCGTGTTCCACGCCACCGTCTCCGATCGCCAGGTGTGGTGGGCCGACGGCGACGTGCTTGTTTTCCCCTGGGAGCGCGATGGCTGGAATCATCTCTACTCGGTGTCTGCCGCCGGTGGTTCGCCCAAGCGACTTACGTATGGCGCCTGTGAAGTCGAGTACGTTTCGCTCGGCACTGATCCGAAAGAGGTCCTGTTCAACTCCAACTGCGACGACATCGATCGCCGCCACATTTACCGCGTCCCCGCTGCTGGCGGACCTCTCACGCCGCTCACGACCGGTCGAGGCATCGAATGGTCGCCCATCGTATCGAGCGACAACAAGGCGCTCCTCTTCTTCCGATCCGATGCCAAGATCCCCGCTCGCGCCGCCATTCAACTCAGCTTCGGCCAGCCGCGCGACCTTGTTCCCCTCACTTTTCCCACCGCCAGTCTTGTTGAACCGCAGGCCGTGACCATCACCGCTGCAGACGGCATGCGTATTCCGGCGCAATTGTTTCTACCGGCCGGCGCGGCGGGTGAAAAGCACCCCGCTGTTGTCTTTTTCCACGGCGGCTCGCGCCGCCAAATGGTGCTCGGCTTCCACTACGGCAGTTACTATCACAACGCCTATTCGTTCAATCAATGGCTGGTCTCGCAAGGCTACGTCGTACTCAGCGTGAACTACCGAAGCGGCACGGGCTACGGCCTGGAGTTCCGCGAAGCGCTCAACTATGGCGCCACCGGCGCAAGCGAGTACCACGACGTTATCGGCGCGGGACTCTTCCTTCAGTCACGGCCAGAAGTCGATCCCGCGCGTATCGGCTTGTGGGGCGGCAGCTACGGCGGCTACCTAACTGCGCTCGGTCTGGCTCGCGCTTCCAACCTGTTCGCTGCCGGCGTCGACATCCATGGCGTCCACGATTGGAACGTGGAGCTCAAGAACTGGAATCCCGCTTATGAACCGGAGCGGCAGCAAGGCGAAGCGAAGATCGCCTACGAATCATCGCCCATGGCGTATATGAAGTCGTGGAAGTCGCCCGTGCTGCTGATCCATGGCGACGACGACCGCAATGTGCCGTTCATCGAAAGCGTGATGATCACAGAAGCGCTCCGCAAACAGGGGGTCGAATTCGAGCAAATCGTCTACCCCGACGAGATTCACAGCTTCTTACGCCACGAAAGCTGGCTCCGAACGTTTCGCGCGGCCTCGGACTTCTTCGAGCGCCGCCTCATGCGCCGGCGTACACAGTGAGAAGGATCTGCTGAGCCGGAAGCCCTGACTTGAGAATGGCTACGGCCCGCGCGATGAACAGCCGTTCGATCACACGAGCCTGCTGGCAACAGGAATCGGTTTCATACCGCTTCCAGCAACTCGAAGTGCGAGGGCTCGGGAATCGGATCGCCGTCCTCTCGCATCGCCGCTAGGTGCATCTCCATGGCCCTTGTCATCCGCTCTCTGGTCTCTTCGATGGTTCGGCCCGTGGCCACGCAACCCGGAAGGTCCGGGGCGTAGGCGCCATAACCGGTGTTCGATTTCTCAAAAAGGACCAGGAACTTGTTCATGGGATGTTCGCTTGCCTCATTATAGACTTCAGCGTTTTCGGCGGCATCTCGTCGGATTCGTGTCCGGCAACCGTGACCTTCCCCGGCTTCGTCGTGTGAACGAACTGGCGGTGACTGCCCTCTTGGTTCCTCAGCACCCAACCGTCACTTCGTAGGAGTTTCAGCACATCGCGGACCTTCATGATGCTTTCATCAGTCCGCCGTCCTCTCCCAGGCAGCCGGCAAGCCTTCCCTCACCGCCCGGGCCGATCTCAAAATCGGGTCCGCCACCCCCGCTACTCGAACCGGATCTTATCCTTCTTCTCTTCGATCATGGCGGCATCGAGCGAGGGGACTTTTTTCAGGTCATCAATCGTCTTGAATGGCCCCTTCTCTGCCCGGTATGCAATCAGCGCCTTCGCCTGGGAACGCCTCAGGCTCAGCCCGCTTTCCAACTCGATCGCTGACGCCTGGTTCACGTTCACTCGCGGGACAGCTTCCGCCGGATAATGCTTCGCCAGATAGTCCAGCACGAGCACGAAGTCCGCATCGCTGCCTTTCATCCCGAATGCCGTCATCTTCCGCATCGTCGTCGCCCAGCCGTCCCGGTCCTGGCGTGGCGATATCGAACGCGCAATCTCGTGGCACTGCTTGCACATCTTTTCCATCTCGGCACGTCCCGGCCCCTCGGGTAGTTCCTGCGCCACAAGAGTCAACGCGGACACCGCGACCAGCGCACGATGAATAATTCGTCGCATCAATTCCATTGTCCTTAGTGCTCGATCGGAAATCCAAACGCGTATTGCGTGCCGTCGTAAGTGGCTACGTAGACGCGGCTTCCGCCCGCCGCCAGTCCACCGCTGTGTACGAATGACGTCATGCGTGCGCCGCTATTCCAAAGCTCTTTGCCCGTCGCGCCATCGAACGCATACAGAACCGCCTTGCCCGATTTCTGCGCCCGTTGTGCCGCCGTCAGCGTCGAATCGGGCGATCGAAGCTCTCCGCTCGAGAGAGCGAACACCACTCCGCTCACCACAATCGGCGCCAGCGGAGAAACCAGCTCCCGCGATACCCAACCCTGCTCCAGTCCCGGCTTGCCATTCTTGTCGACAACTTTCCACGCCGTCACGGCACTGCCAGTCGGTGCGAGCACCCACCGCGTGCCATCCAGGTCCTGCCAGCTTGTGAGCGACCCCACCGCATAGTCCGGTGTCGAATACGGCGCGCTCTTGTCGAGTGCGGCGCCTCCCAAACTCGCGGCGTCCAGCAGGTGCAAACGGCCATCCGCGCTGGTCACGGCAATGAGATCTCTGCCCTTGTACTCAAACACCACCGGCGTCGATGTGAACTCCGCGCCACTGGACTTGTAGCTTGCTCCTGGCGTTAATGTCTTCGGCGCAAGCGCCGTCAAATCACCACCGCTCGCCACGTAAAGTGTTCCGTCCGGGCCGACCGCGGGACCTGCGGTCCCCGCTACATTCTTTGCCGACTTCCATTGCGTGACCTTCTTCGTCGTCAGGTCCAGCGCCCAAACGCCGTTGGCCGCGCCGCCGCAGCCATTCGACGTTGCCACATAAGCAAAATTGTCAAAAGCAATCAGCCCCATCGCGTTCGCGTTCGGCGGAAGGAACGGTATCGCCTCCGTCGGCTCTTCGCCATTGGAAACATAAAACGAATGGAGCTTACCATCGCCGGTCAATGCCATCAGCCATTGGATGCGCGGTGCAAACGGATTGAACGCCGCGGCGGCTGTGCCTCCAGGTGCGGCAACGGGCTTCGGCGGCGGAGCCGGCCGCGGGATCGGATTGCCGGATCTGATCGTCACCGCTCCCTGATGGGGCTCACCCACGGCCGATTTCGCCGGCGTTCCGCGACCCATGCCGCGGCTCAATGGCAGCATGGGATAGGCAAGAGTCAGCGGACGCGTCACTGCCGATGTCATCCCACCAGGACACACCAAGGTGCTTCCCGCCGCAGCGCCGGCAGTGGGCCGGCTGAACTCCCACTCCATACGAGCGAGGTCGCTATCGACCGCAAATACTCGATCCGAGCTTCCTCCAAAGAAGGCAAGCGTACGAAATCCGCGGTGTCCAATGAAGAAATCCAGCAGCGCCGGCGCTGTAGTCGTATTCAACTGCCGCGCCGTGTTCTTGAACTTCAAGCTCCATACAAAATCGAATCCGGGCTTCGCCATCCTTTCGGGCGAAATCTTATTGTCGTTCCGGACCCAATTGGAGCGCTGCGCATCGAAGGCGCTCGTCATCCAGTCCCCGGTTCCCCGCTGAGCATGGAGCGCGTCCACGCCCACCAGGGCGCAAAAAACGGGAACTAAAGCAAGGCTGCATCGACGCATCGCTCAAATGACCTCTCAAGATGGGATATCGACCATTGATGATATACCGAACTCCTTTGGTATATTGTGTGAGCTTCCCTATGAGACGAACCATCCTTGCCTCGCTGTCCGGGCTTCTCGCCATTTGCGCCGTCTCTTCTGGCGCCGATTGGCTTACGGATGGCGGCGATTCCAAGCGAAACAATTGGCAGAAGGACGAGACGATCCTTACCAAGGACAACGTCAAGGGCATGACCCTGCTGTGGCAAAAGAAGCTCGACAATCAACCTCGCCAAATGCACTCGCTTCTCGAACCGCTAGTAATTGGCAGCGTCTCGACCGCCAGCGGTCCCAAGGAAATGGTCATCCAGTCCGGCGTCTCCGATAACGTGTTCGCGCTCGACGCAAAGACCGGCAACATCCTTTGGCAGCGCCACTTTGAAAGCACGTATCAGGACCCCGTCGGTGGCCGCGGGCCTAGTGTGCTCTGCCCTGGCGGAATGACGGCAAACGTTACCATCGGTCCAGGCGGCTCCCCCGGCAAGTACACCGTCTATGCGGCTTCCTGGGACGGACGCCTTCATATGCTGAACGCTGCCGATGGCAATCCGCTCTCGCCTCCCCTCAAATTCATGCCCTCCAACGGCAAGCCCTACGCATTGAATCTGGTGAACAACGTCATCTACACCCACAGCGCGCAAGGCTGCGGTGGCAATCCCAACACGGCTTACACCTACGATCTGGCCACTCACAAAGTCGGTAGTTGGGGACCAGCCGGCGGTGGCATGTGGGGCCGTTCCGGGCCTGCCGTCAGTAAGGACCTCGTCATGTACACCGGTACCGGTGACGGCCGCTGGGACCCCGAAAATGGCCTCTACGGCAACGGCATTATTGGCGTCAAACAGAATCCCATCACCAAAGCGCTCGAGTTGGTCGACTACTACGGTCCTTCCAACGCCGAATGGCTCTGGAAGCGCGACCTCGATATGCAGGTCACACCCGCCATCTTTGATTGGAAGGGGAAGGAATACATGGTCGACGCGAGCAAGGAGTGCCGCGTCTACCTCATGGACACCGAATCGATCGGCGGAGATGACCATCGCACGCCCGTTTTTCGCACGCCGCTCATCTGCAACGAAATTGTCGACTTTGCCGAAGCTGGCATCTGGGGCTCACTCGCCTCCTGGGAGGACTCCGACGGCTCGCGCTGGGTTCTTTCTCCGTTCTGGGGGCCCAAGCATCCCAAGTTCAAAGCGCCCATCGAACATGGCCCGGTGAAAAAGGGAGCGATTGTCGCCTTTAAGATGGGAACGGTCAATGGCAAGGTTGAACTGATTCCGCAGTGGATTTCGCGCGACATGAACCAGGCTGAACCGCCCCTCATCGCCAACGGAATGATCTTCGCCTATGGCAGCGGCGAGAATACCGCACAAGCGTTCCCCGACGTCGGTCTCGACTTTCGGATGGAACGCCGCGTTCCGCTCTCGACTCACGTCATCCTCTACGCGCTCGACGCCCAGACCGGCAAAGAACTCTGGTCCAGCGGCGATCAGATCAAGCTCTGGAATCACTGGAGCGGCATCGCGTTAGCCAACGGTAAGGTTTACGTCAACACCTATGACGGAAACCTCTACTGCTTTGGCTTGAAGAAGTAATGAAGCGGCGGCTTTTACTGTCCGGCCTGCTGCTGTGCAGTATCGTCTCGTCGCAGGCTCAGCCTGTGGCCACTGAACCTACCCGCCAACAACTCGAGGAGGAACTCGACGCCTACCGCCGCATCCTGCTCGATTGGGGTGGCCTCACTCGCTACGGCAGTGAAAACGCCGAATTGCGCTACGATCCCGCCGAAAATCGTGTCGTCTTCCTCGGCGATGAGATCACCGAAAACTGGGGCGCGGGCAAACCGAAGTTCTTTGCCGGCAAGCCTTACCTGAACCGCGGCATCACGCGCCAAACCT
>DASRHX010000460.1:0-3298 GCA_035650295.1 Bryobacteraceae bacterium
CAGGGGTTGCACCGATCACGCCGAGAATGTATTCGGTCATTGCCAACGCCACTTCACCTTCGCCCGAGAACACCTCGTCTGCCCCGGCGGCGCGCATCATCGCCGTTTCTCTCAGGTAATAAGAGCGCGAGAGGGCGCGCACATTGGGGTTGATACTCCGAGCGATTCGCATGATCTCGGCGGCCTGCTCGGACGAGGGTCCGGAAACAATAAGTGCGACCGCCTTTCGGATGCCGGCCGCTTCCAATATGTCGACGTGGGTCGCATCACCGAACACAACACGATGACCTTCCGCACGAACGCGTCGCGTGGTTTCCAAATTCGTTTCGATGATGACGGGCTCGATACCGCCCTCGTCGAGCAAACGCGCCGCGGTCTGTCCGATCGGCCCATATCCGACTATCACGGCACGGTATGCGGCTTCTGTTCGGGAATCGTCCAGGCTTGCATCGACGCTTTGCGCTTTACCGTTCAAGAAATGCCAACTGCGGGCCAGACGCCCCAGTACTGCATCGATTCGACCGGTAGTTCGGTACAGGACGGGGTTTAATGTCAGCGAAATAATCGATGACGCGACGATCAAGTTCGTCGCGCCCGCTGGAAAGATGTTCAGCTGATCGCCAACAGTCGCCAGAATCAGCGAAAATTCCCCGATCTGCGCCAGCGCGATTGCGACCCGAACACCAACTTTTGAACCGTAGCCCAGTAATATGACGATCACGAATGCTGCGAGCGGTTTCCCAACGAGGACAATCGCCAGTGTGGCCAGCAGCAAATACGGCGAACTCATCAAAGCCGCAGGATCAAGCATCATGCCGACAGAAACAAAAAAGAGAACGGCAAATGCATCGCGCATCGGCAACGCATCCGATGCGGCACGAAGGCTGAATTCCGACTGACCGACGACCATGCCGGCGAGAAATGCACCCAAAGCCATGGACACGCCGAATATCATCGTCGAACCCACAGCAATCCCGAGAGCAATCACAAGCACTGCAAGCGTGAACAGTTCCCGCGATTGTGTGGCGGCGACGCCATTCAGAATCCGAGGGATGATCCGGCCACCGAGCACAAAGGTGAATGCCACCAGGAGTACCAGTTTCACGATCGTCAACGCCACGACTCGCGCAACCGACGGTCCCTGTTCGCCTGATACGAACATTGCCGGCAACAGGACGAGGACGACGACGGTGAATATGTCCTCCACGACCAGCCAACCAATGGCGATCCGGCCTGTGGGCGTCTGCAAATCGCCGTTATCCACCAACACGCGAGTGAGCATCACCGTGCTCGCGACACTCAATGCCAGACCAAAAACGATGCTGGCGCTCCAGGACCACTCAAACGTCCGGCCGGCGAGCACACCGAGTGCGGTCGCCACTGCGCTTTGAGTGAGTGCCCCGACAATTGCGATGTTGCGGACGGCGAGCAGATCTTTCAGGTGGAAGTGCAAGCCCACACCGAACATGAGCAGGATGACGCCGACTTCTGCAAGCTCGCTCGCCAGCGGCCGATCCGCGACGAAACCCGGCGTGTACGGTCCCACAAGGAGCCCAGCCAAAAGGTAGCCAATGATCGGGGAAAGCCGAAGCCGGTGGGTTACATATCCCAATGCCAGAGCTGCCGCCAGACTGCCGGTCAGAGTGAGAATCAGATTGGACTCGTGCATCAGATCTCCAAAAGGCAGTTACCGCCCGACAACATTTCAGTGTAACGCGATCAGGCGGCAACCACTGAATGACGCCGCTATTGGTCTTTAGTGCGGCGCGACCGGATTTCCAGGTAGACCAAAATGCCGATGGCAAAGGCGGTAAGGATGAGAACAAACACTTTTGCTGGATCCATGAAATGCTCCTCCAAAATAATTCGAGATGAATAAGATGAATGGTTACGTGCGAGCGGGCTCCCCTCCTGGAACAGGAGGGGTGGATGCGCCATAAAGAAAATGCTGCGAAGCATCCTTAACGGCGCAGACGGGGTGGTCAATCGAGAACGATTGTGTATGAGCGACCACCCCGTCCGCGACTTTCAGTCGCGGACACCCCCCTCCTGTTCCAGGAGGGGAACCCCCGTGTTGTTGCTATGCGGCTAAGACAGGAGGAGCTCGATCACAGTTGGAACAAGATTTGTAGGACTTCGGACGATAGGCAACTTTGGACTCGATGCCGCCTCTCCAGACTTGGGTCGACGGCGACGCTACGCAGGCATTTCCTACTATGGCGTGGTGGACATGATGTTTGGCTGATTCAAAAACCCACGCCTGATGAACGCGCGACGACGCGGTTACGGTGGCTGTCGCAGGAAGCGGCTGAGTAAAAGTGGGTCCCGCATAAAGCTGGCCGGTCGTTTCAAAGCTCGAGAGTCGCGGAAGAACGTAGTGCGGCGACAGAAACGCTATGAACGCGGCTAACAGGAAATGCGACTTGTAGAATCTGCCCAACATACCTCAGGCCATCTTCGCAGAAAAACACACAGCCGTGTTGACGAATCGCGGGCGGTATTAACTGGCCAATGAGGTTTGGCGACGAAGTGAATCGCGGCCCTTGCGCCGGTCGAGCGTTTGAATCACCAAACCGAATGCGACTGCCGCGCCCGTCATGATCAAACTTCGCGCGTGCTTGCGCAGCCAGAATTGAACGCTGACGCGGTGCGCGCGGGAATCAAAACGCCCGTGCGCGGCGAAGTCGCCGGGGACGGCACGAAAAAGATTGTCGGGCCGGTAGGGCCGGACAGGTTCTGACGTTTGTTGGCTGTCATAACCAGTGCGTGCCAGGTAGCGGTCAGCCACGCCGGGCGCGATCTTTTGAGCAAGGATGGCAACCTCAGTTGGAAAACCGACATTGACCTCACGCCGGGGATGCCGGCTTGCCCATACGATCGCATCGGCGGCCACTTCGGGTTGAAAGATTGGCGGCACCGGTTGCGGTTGCCGAGGTAAGCGGGAACGCGACCACTCAAATTGAGGCGTGTTGAGAGCCGGTAAATTCACTACCGTAAGCTTGACGCTGCTGCCGTCGTGCAACAGTTCCGAACGGAGCGAATCCGTAAAACCGACGATCGCGTGCTTGGCTCCGCAGTACGCGGATTGGAGCGGAATGGAGCGGTGGGCCAGCGCGGACCCGACCTGAACAATAACGCCGCAATCCCTCGGCTTCATCCGCTTCAGAGCCGCCATTGTTCCATAGACGTATCCGAGGTAGGTCACTTCGGTCGCCCGTCTGAATTCGTCCGGCGTAATTTTGTCGAACGGCGAAAACACCGTTGTCATGGCGTTGTTGATCCAGACGTCGATCGGTCC
>DASRHX010000461.1:0-6010 GCA_035650295.1 Bryobacteraceae bacterium
GAACTGTCCCATTCTTCAAGGGCACGTACACCGTATTCGTGCCGTAGAAAGCGAAGTTCGGGTCGTTGCGGTTGGGAACCGCGGGCCAGGGAATCAGAGGCTCGCCCGCGGGCTTGTAGTTGGACGGGACGCCCATCACGCCATTCGGCTTGCCGCTTGCATCGACACTGTTGATCTGATGAGCTGGGATATATCCATTCCACCAGAGGTACCCGGAACGGCACGCTCCGCTGCGGCAGTCCTCGATCGGATACTTCTCCCCGTAAATCTCGATGGGATTTCCATTGGGAAACACATCAACCGGGAGCGCGAAATAGTTGCTCCTGAACTGTCCGATGCCTGCCACTTGCCATCCGCCGATCAGCCGGTTCAACAGGGGACCAGCGCCGGATGCGAACCGCTTGCCTTTCCCGAACGGCAGATCGACGATCCAGTTCCAGCGCACCCGGTGCTTCGGAATCGCGATATCGCGCTGATAGCTCTGAAGCCGGTTGAGCGCATCGAAGTCGGTCGGAACCGCACCGGGCATGAACTGGCTTGGGTCGCGTACCACCGAGGTACCGCTGAAGCCCTGACCCCCGGCGCCAAACGCATTGCTCAGCACGTAGAACACCTGGAACGCCACGCCCTTGCTATAGCGGCGCTCGAGTTCGAGTTGCACGCCGCTGAAGTTCGAATAGCCGGACTTCCTGTATTCCTCCACGCGGCCGTAGACCTGCTGGTCGTAGCCGCGGCGAGCCACACCGGAGAACTCCCCGGTTGGCAAAGGCAGGCCAGTGCTGGCGAACCACACATAATCCGGCGCCGGATCGTTATACGCCAGATACTGCTCGAGGTTGCTGCCGTGGTTACCGACATAGGCAATTCGCGCCACGGTGTTTGCAAACACTTCCTTTTCCAACGTAAAGTTCCAATCCTGCACGCGAGGATCGGGCTGATTTTGCGCGAAGTAACTTACATTGACCGAACCGCGGGTAATCGCGTTCGCATTCGTGAGCGTAACCTCGTTGCGGCTGTTGGCGCCCGCGACCACCGTTGTCACAGAACGCATGCCGTAGTTACCAATTCCATCTGGGGATAACGCAGCATCGGTAAGCGACGTACGGAAACGCGTCGTCAGAGGAGCGTTCGAGCGCATGCGCGCCGTCCATGGACGCAGAGGGATTGGGAAATAGCTGATCCGGTAACCGCCGCGTATCACAAACGACTTCGATCCGCTGCCGGCGCGGTACGCAAAGCCTAGGCGCGGGCCGAAATTACTGTGGGTGCTTTGCATCAGGCTCTGCGACCTGCCGGCCTCCTCATACGTCATGAATTTGCCGCTCAGCGCCTCAATTCTATTGACGATTGATGGGATGGTGGCGCCCAAGCGGTACATCGTGTTGAGATCCGTCCCCAAGATAATGGCCCTCTTCTCAGGATCGAAAGTCGTCAGGATGTTGTTCTTCTCGCGGAACGCGGGCCAGTACTCCCAGCGCATTCCCAGGTTCAGAGTCAATCGCGGCGAGACCTTGAAATTGTCCTGGAAATACATCGCGTATTCGCGCCCTCGCATGTAGAACGAACCACGAACGAACTGGTTTGAGTAGTTGGCAATGCCGAGAAACATGTTCGCGGCGTTGTGTCCAGTGAACTGCGTCGCCAGCGGGTTGGTTCGCGACGTTGCCGGGTCGTAGAGCGACGTAGCCTGTGTCGCAAAGTTGTGGTTCCCCTGATTCTGCTGCTGCTCCGGCAGCGCATTCAACTGGTCATAGCGATAGTGGAAGCCGAACTCAAACTGGTGTTTGCCGTGAACCTTTGTAATGTTGTTGTCGAGAATCACGTAAGTGAACGGCGCCGCCTGGGTGTTCTCCGTCTCGTAGATGAGACCCGTGAAACCCGTATCGTAAATGCCTGGCCAGCCGGTCACATCCAACGGATTTGGCAGCCCAAGCTGATCCGCATACTTAACGCCCGGCTCGCCAGTACCCGTCCACCACTCTTCCCGGGATCCGCTCACGTTCAGCTCGTTGATCAGCGTCGGGGAGAAGGTGTGAACCCACGACAGGGCCAGGCTTTTGTTTGGGGCGAGGGTGGCTTTCGTGCTCGCAACGTTGTTGAGTGCGGGCAGCGAACCGAAGTCGGCGAAACTGTAGAAATCGCCTTGCGTGTAGCGTGCGTAGACATGGTCCTTGTCTGAGAAACGGTGGTCAAAGCGGGTGCTGAAGGTCCACTGCCTGCCAACGTTCGGAATGGGCCCCCACCAGTTTTCGGCGACCAATGGATTGATCTCAGGATGTGTCGGCAGCGGCGTGATCTCGTAAAGATACTTGGCGAGCGGACTGATGCGCCCTGGATCGATGACATTGGCGCGGCCCTGATAAGTGAACTGCTGGCGCTGCCATGTCTGCGTATTCGTGGTCAGCGGATCGTAGATGCGGAATTGTCTGCCTTGCGCATCGACGAGGCCGCTGAAGTCGCCGCGGCGCATCGCTTCCGTCGGCACCCTGAAGCCTCCGGTAGTCGGCGCGATGTTGCGGAGGCCTTCGTAGGCCGCGAACCAGAAGGTGCGGTTCCTGCCGTTGTAGAGCTTCGGCAGAACCAGCGGTCCGCCCGCCGATCCGCCAAATTCGTTGCGAATCAGTTGAGGGGGCTTTGCGTAGTTGTCTTGCCGCGCCCTTGCCTTTCCGATCGCGTTGTTGCGATGAGTCTCGAACAACGATCCGTGAAGCTCGTTGGTGCCACTCTTGGTCGACATGATCACTGTCGTGGGCCGGTTGAACTTCGCGGAGGAGTTGTTGTTCTCGACTTTGAATTCCTGAATCGTATCGAGGCCCGGAGGGCGGCGCACGTTTCCGCCGGTGTTGCGATCGCTGAGCGCGGCGCCATCGAGCACAAACTCCTGCGAGCCTTCCCGCTCACCGTACGCGCGCGAGCCTTCCATTCCTGGTACGGTCACGAGCAGACTTGTGATAAAGCGGCCATTGATCGGCAATTGTTCGATGCGCTGGCGTTCCAGAACGTGGCCGAGCGTCGGATTGTCGGTCGTGACCATCGGCGTCACGTCTTGCACTTCTACGGTCGTGGCTGTCTGCGCGGGCTGCAGCACCGGGACGACGACGGCGCTTTGCCGCACCTGAACGGTGAGCGTCGCCGCGTAAGTCTGCATGCCGGTCGATTCCACAGAGATGCGATACGGGCCCGGGTTTACTGCCGGGAACACGTAAAACCCAACTTGGTTAGTGGTCGTGCGCGAAGTGATACTGGTGTCGGCATTGACGAGCTGTACCGTTGCGCCGGGAATGACTGCGCCGGTCTGATCACGCACGGTTCCGTTTACGCTGGCCTGGCTGCTTTGGGCGTGCGACAGAGACGCCGTAGCCAGCAGCAAAGTAACGGCTGCGAAAGTCTTTTCAATGCGAGTCATGCTCGAAAACCCCCTTCGGCAAAATCTTGTCCGAGCGATTGGATGGGGTCATTATACATAGCCGGATTTTCTGTGGTGTGACAGTTCAGGCGGCGAGGCCAGTGCCCGGCGAATATAATCGTCGCGTGCTAAACAGATTCCGGACGATACTCTTTCTCCTCGCGATGGCGTGGTCCGCGGCTGCGCAGGAGAGTGGCTCGTTGCGTGTCGTCGGCTCGCCGGAAGAACTCGACGGATTCAACGTCGCGCCGCCAGCCAACCCGCTGAACAAGGCGATTCATGATGCCGCCGAATTCGTCGGCCGCTTCCAGTTGCCTGCACGCGCCGCTGACTGGTCCGAGCGCCGCAAGCAGGTGGAGACTGCGTTTCGTGAATCCATCGGCCTGAGCCGGCCGCCGGAGCGTACTTCACTGAACGCGAAGGTGCTGCGAACTCATGATCTCGGCGATTGCTTTCTGGAGAATGTGATCTTCTACAGCCGTCCCGAGACCCCGGTTCCGGCGAATATTTATCGGCCAAAGACGCCTTCTGACCAGCGCTTGCCTGCGGTCCTTAGCGTGCTCGGGCATTGGCTCGGCGACGGCAAAGCGGCCGAGCAGAATCAGATCCTGGCGCGTAAACTGGCTCAACTCGGATTTCTTGTGATGACGTACGACGCCATCGGGCACGGAGAACGGAATCACCCGGGCAACACGCATCATCACGCGGGATATTCGCTGCTCCCGCTCGGCGAGACGGTATCGGGCTGGATGGTGTGGGATAGCATTCGCGCGGCCGATTATCTGCAGAGCCGTCCCGACGTCGACCCGCAGCGTATCGGCATCGCTGGCAATTCCGGCGGCGGGCTGAATACGCTGTTCACCTCTGCCCTTGATTCACGATTCCGGGCCGCTGTTGTCGCGGGTTATGTCTTCGAGTTTCAGTCGTGGATGAAGTATGGCGGCAGCCACTGCACGTGTGTCTACTTGCCGGGCCTCTACCGGTCGATGGAGTGGTTCGAAATCGCAGGCCTCACCGCGCCCCGTCCATTGCTGATGCTGCAAGGCACTCGCGACAGCATCTTTCCGCGAACGTCGGCACGAAGAGCGGGACGCGCTACCGAAGCTCTGTACAGCATGCTCGGCCATAGCACTAGCGTGCGAATGGATCTGATTCCGAATGAACCGCACGGATTATCGAAACCCTTCCGCGAGGCGATGTACGGATGGATGCGTCTCCACTTGACGGGCAATGGAGACGGTAAGCCGATTCCTGAGGGTGATGTCGCCTCACTGCCGTTGAATGATCCGCGCCTCATGTCCGATCCTGACGGACGGCTCCTCGGCGGCGTGCCGTCTGTCGTCGAACTGGCATTGCGCAAGGCTGCGGGCATGAGCAGGAATACGCGATCGCGCGAAGAACGCTCCGCTTACGTGAAGAGTCTGGTTGCCCCGCGCGAACCCGAATCTGATCTTCAGCGCGCTCGTACCATCGAGTCGGTGAAGGTGCCCGGCGGCACCCGTGAGAAAGTCCTCTTCCTCAGCGAAATTGGCGAGTACATCCCGGCGCTGCTGTGGCGCCCCGATAGCCCAAAACCGCCCGTCGTGTTGATCGCTGACGCCAAAGGGAAGGCGGCAGTAGCGCAGTCGTCGCTGCTGGAACCGCTGCGTGCTGCCGGATATGCGGTGCTTGCAGTGGATTTGCGGGGGCGCGGAGAAACGTTGGGCACACGCCCGAATGGCAGAGACAACAATTACCATTTCGTGTCTCATTCCATCATGTGGGGGCAGCCGCTCGCGGGACGTCGCGGCTTTGACATCTCACGCGCTGTCGACTATGTCGAGAGCCGAGGCGACCTTTCCCTCGATGGCCTGGTCGCCGTGGGAGTTGGCGACGATGCATTGCCAGTGCTGCTCGCCTCGACAGCGGATGGCCGCATCAGCCGCGCCGTCAGTGCGGGCTACGATCTTAGCTACTCTTCACAGATGATCGGGGCACGCAAGGCCTCGCGCGAGCAACTGCTGAAGACGTGGAACTCGAGCGTGATGAGTCAGGGAATACTTGACGACGGCGAAAACCACGCGGACGCGGGATCGGTCCTCCCCGGCGTGCTGAACGTTCTTGATCTCCCGGACTTTGCAGACTTACGTACGGAACGGCCTCTGCTCGTCTGTGGAGCGCGAAATCTGCAACAGCCGGGCTCGGCGGAATATCGTCGTGCATGGCAGTCGAGGCTTTCCCAGAACACGCGTTCGTGGTTTCGCCCGGACGAGCCGCTGACAGCCGAATTACTCCTGTCGTGGCTGAAGCAGGCACGGTGATGGCGAATCAGACGCGCGCCGATTTTCTGAGGCAATTGGGCCTGGGTGCGTTCTCGCTCGGTTCCGCCTCCGCGGCGGCGCGCCCAAATCTGCTGATCATTGTCACGGACGATCAAGGATACGCGGATATGAGCGCGTATTCTCATGCCGCCGCCGATGTCTCCACACCGCACATGGATCGGATCGCGGCGAAAGGCCTCCTCTTCACCCGAGCTTATGTCACTGCTCCGGTTTGCAGCCCGTCGCGCGCTGGCTGGAATACCGGACGCTATCAGCAGCGCTGGGATCTGAATCTCGGCCAGAC
>DASRHX010000462.1:0-2913 GCA_035650295.1 Bryobacteraceae bacterium
AACACCGCCGAGCCGTATTAACGCACCGACTATGCGGTACCCAAGCGGACGGGCGCCGGCTATCCGATCTTTCGACTCCCCACGGAACGCACTATTCAGCACAACGCACGGGCGATCGATAACGATCTGGGGCGGCCGTGAGGTGCCGTTGATCCGCGGCGAGATGGAAAACGCAGCGCTAACTGAGACGCCGCTTCGGAACTGCGAGCAACCAGACCTAGAAGTTCACTCATTCACAGGCTCGTCCACAATAACGAGCGTGCGCAGATGAAAGAGAGGCGCGATGATTCGGGCGAGATCGAAACCCTAACGATCCCCAGCAGCCCGAGCGCCGTCGCTCCGATCTTCGCGCTATTGCTCCTCGTGTTTCCCCCTCAAGTCTTCGGCCAAGTATTGCGCGATCCGCCGACTCCCTATCACTTTCTGCGCTACGATGACGTTCCGGCTGATGAGCAGAACCCCGCATGGCCACACGATTTCTGGGCGCCGATCAAATTCATCCCCCTCGACATTACGCCTGGAAGCTACATCAACTTCGGCGGCCAGCTCCGGGAGCGCATGGAGCACTTCAGCCGGCCCTTCTTTGGTCTCACGCCACGAGGCACTACCACCTATGACATGCATCGCTTGTTGCTAAACGGCGATCTGCATATCGGCGACACGTTCCGAACTTTCATACAGCTCGGAAATCATGAGGTCACATCGCCCAGCATGTCACCACCGACCGACGTCGACCACTTCGATGTGCAGCAGGCATTTTCGGACCTGAAGGCCTCGATTGGTCAGGATGCGAGCTTGACCTTCAGAGGTGGCCGGCAAGAGATTACATTCGGAGCGGCCCGGCTAGTTGACGTGCGCGAGGGCCCGAATGTCCGCTTGAGCTTCGATGGTGGACGAGTCTTCTATGAATCACCAGCACTTCGCATCGATGCCTTCGGCGTTGCCCCCGTCGTTGTAGAACGCGGCGTCTTCGACGACCACGCCATTCCGCGAGAACCGTTCCCCGGCCAAGCCTTCTGGGGCGTTTATAGTGTCATGCCGGTCAGCGCCGTTCCCGGACTTCATATCGACCTCTACTATCTCGGCCTCATACGCCAACAGGCGCCGTTCAATTCCGGCGTCGCTAACGAGAGGCGGCAGACGATGGGTACGCGTGTCTGGGGTGGTGCAGGAGCCTGGGACTACGATACCGAAGGCATATTTCAGTTTGGAACCTTTGGATCCGGCAATATCCGTGCCTGGTCGGTGGCTTCCAACACCGGTTATACCCTTGCGAGCCTCTGGGGGGAGCCGCGCCTGGGATTGCAAGCCGACGTCGCGAGCGGCGGCGCTCCGGGCAAAACGCTCAAGACCTTCAATCCTCTCTTTCCAAAATTCGCGTATTTCACGGAAGCCTCGATCAACTCACCCATCAACTTCATCGATGTTTACCCCTCGGTGACCGTTCAGCCATTGAAGAACTTCGCCTTCAAAGTTGGCGTTGACGTGCTCTGGCGCTACAGCATCCAGGACGGTTTTTACCAGCCGCCCGGGGTTCCGCTCGTGCCCGGCTCCGCGAACAAGAAGCGTTTTCTCGGTCTGCAGTCCAATCTCCAAGCAGAATGGCAGGCGACCTCACATGTCTCTGTCAACGCCGCCTATGTTCACTTTCTGACAAAAGGGTTTCTCAAAGCCGCGGGCGCCAAAGACATCGATTTTCTCGGCGTCTGGGTGTCATATAATTTCTGAGGCAGCCGTGAGTCAACCTTCCCTCGACAACACTTCCCAACCTAAATCATTGGCGCGCCCAGGTGTTTCCGCATGGGAGCCGCTTCGACAGCCGGTCTTTCGCGCTCTCTGGATCGCGTCGCTGACATCGAATATCGGTACGTGGATGCAGAACGTCGGCGCCGCGTGGCTGATGACTTCTCTCACGCCCTCGCCTGTCGTGGTTGCGCTTGTACAGGCGGCAACGAGCCTGCCGGTTTTTCTGGTTGGATTACCTGCCGGAGCGCTGGCTGACATCGTCGATCGCCGCCGGCTGCTCATCGTGAGTCAAGGTTGGATGTTGCTCTCTGCCGCCGCCCTCGGCGTACTGACTTTGATCGGGTTCATGTCATCCTGGATACTACTCGCGCTCACGTTTGCTCTTGGTTTAGGCGCGGCTATGAACACGCCGGCATGGCAGGCGATTGTTCCGGAAGTCGTCTCGCCTTCCGAACTGCAGGAGGCGGTAGCGTTAAACGCTGCCGGATTCAACGTGGCCAGAGCGGTCGGACCGGCGCTCGGGGGTTTGATAGTTGGCGCCGCAGGTCCAGGACCGGTGTTCTTGCTCAATGCCGCTTCCTTCATAGCCGTGATGCTGGTCGTCTATCGCTGGAATCGACAAAGAGCTACAAGCCGATTGCCCGCCGAGCACGTGATTGGCGCTATGCGAGCGGGAATAAGGTATGTGCGAAACGCTCCGTCTTTACAAGCTGTGCTGGTGCGCTCGGGCGTGTTGATTGTGTGTGCTGCGGGACTTTGGGCGCTCCTTCCACTGGTAGCGCGAGATCAGTTAGGTCTCGGCGCGACGGGCTACGGTGTGCTGCTCGGGTGTTTGGGAATCGGCGCAGTCACCGGCGCGACCCTCCTACCGCGCATCAAACGAAAATTTTCATTGGATATGCTGGTTACCGGAGCGACGGTGGTCTTCGCGGTGGCCACAGCAGCACTTGCATATGTGCAAAATGTTTTCTTGGTCGGCGCAGCTATGGTGGCCGGCGGCATTGCTTGGATCGCGCTCATGTCGAGCTTTAATGCCGCAGCTCAAACCGCGGCCCCGGAATGGGTCAGAGCCCGCGCCCTGGCCGTTTATCTTATCGTATTTCAGGGTGGCATGGCCGTTGGAAGCATCCTTTGGGGTGCGCTCGCTACTCGAATGGGGATCAGAGC
>DASRHX010000463.1:0-7145 GCA_035650295.1 Bryobacteraceae bacterium
AGAGCGCTTGGGGATTCGGCGCGGGTTGCATCACTTGCGAAAACGCAAAACGGCGACAGCCGCTATGGCGCCAGCGAACAGAGCCGCAGAGCTGGGTTCTGGGACTTGGGTGAGGAAATCCCGTATCTCGCCTCCGGCGGCAAAGTTGGTATGGACATTTAGATACGCGCGCCCGGCCTGAAGACCTGCAATCAGAGCCGCTTCGGAGCCTGCAGCGGTGCCGCCGCCGAAGTTGGTCCGAAAGCCCGCTGTATAGCTGGCATCCAGTGTCAGATCGATTGGTGACGGAGAGGTGTAGCTGCCCGAAGTCACGCCGGCTGGGAACCCTGGAAAGGTACCGGGGTATGTTGCCACAGCAACGGTACCTGGAGGATCGACGCAGCAGTGGATATGCGCCACAGTCGTCGTCCCGGTCAGATTATTGAAAGTGAAACTGACTTCCAGCGTATGGGCACTTGAGTCGTAGGTGACCAGGGCGGATCCGCTTCCGCTAGAGCCCGCTACTTCGGGAGCGAGATTCCCCACGAACAGCAATATCGCCGCTTGACCGCTGGTCGCGAACCCCGCCATGAAGAGAGCAATTGTCAGTGAACGCCTCATTTGCCGCTCCAATCGTTTGAGTTAACTCCCTCAATACGCCTCGTCTACCTCCAGAAATAGATCATCGCCAGCAAGACCGCGAGCGCGCCAAGGACCGCAACCACCTCCAGCCATGTCATCCGCACGGCCTTCGTGTAGCACGCCAATCGCCAAAAAGCGGCTCATTCCAGTGTGCCTTCGCGGTCAGGATTCCACGCTGCCGAGGAGTGCAGCGGTCCAGGATTGGTTTTGTGGTGGCCGCTTGTCGCGACACGATGGCGTGAGGGCAGAAATGGGCTCGGCGGAAGCGACGGAGGAACAGCAGGCCGGCGGATTGCTATGAGTGCGAGCGCATGGACACGAAGAAGAAGAACGTCAGGCAGAGGCTGACGATCAGATAAAACCCGGCGCGGAATAGCGAGGTGAAGGCGTAGTAGCCACGAATGATGCCCCAGAAGGTGCCGAGGAGGTCGAAGCCGAGAACGACGGTCAAGAGAACCATCGCGGCAAGCGCGACGGTGGACGCCATTTTGAGATTCATTGATAGAGCATATGCTCGGGCGGGGCGGTGGGCAAGCGTGTGGCGAAATAAAGGGTGGAGCGATCAGCCCTGCCACTCAGTCTTGTGATAGTCGATGCGTTCACCGCGGGGGCGGTTCTTGAATTCGCGGGCGAAGCGGACGAAGTTGGCGACCACGGCTTCGAAGATGATGCGGCCCTTCTCGGGAGTGGCGAGTGTGGGGTCGCCATTGATACCGGATTTGGAAAAACAGGTCCAATAGTCCATCATGCGGACGGGACCGGGATCGGTGAGATCGCTCCAGATGAAGTCCGAGGCGGGTTGATCCATTTCCTTACGCGCTTTGTCCATCTGGACGCGGTCGGAGTCGAGATAGAGATAAACGGAGGTTTCGAGTTCGCAGGCGTGGGACATGCCGCCGCGGCCGGATTCGCGCACCTGGCGGATTTCGCGCAGGGCGAGCGAGGGCCAGAGGAATGGAGCGCAGAGGGCGTCGGTTTCGAGGATGGTACGGCGGGCGACGAGATCGAGGATGGGCATGTTGGAGCCATGGCCGTCGGCGATCAAAATCCTGCGGAAGCCATGGTGGGCGACGCTTTTGGTGACATCGAGAACGAAGTCGAGGAGGTGCTGCATGTTGATGTCGATGGTGCCGTGGAAATCCATGTGATGGGTTTCATAGCCGAAGGGAATGATAGGCATGAGGAGGATCTCACCGCCGGCGCGTTCGGCGGCTGCTTCGCAGATGGACCAGATGAGGAAGTTGTCGACGTCGAGCGGAAGATGCGGGCCATGGTCCTCGACCGAGCCGATGGGGAGGACGACGACGGGCTGGCGCTTGGCGACTTGGCCGAGTTCGGGCCAGGTGTGGTGTTGGTAGAGGTAATCCTTCTTGGTCATGAGAGGTCCTTTTCGGCGTGCAGTGATTTTTGAGGATCTATGATAAGCCACAGCGCGGCACCCACGAGGTACATGGCCGCGGCGGCAAAGAAGATTGCATGGAAGGAGCCGAAGGCGCGTTCGAGGAGGGCAGCGGAGAGGGGCGCGAGGACGCCGGAGAGGCTGGAGGCGAGGTTGACGAAGCCGCCTGCCGTGCCGCCGAAGCGACCGCCGGCGTCGGTGGTGGTGGCCCAGAGAACGGGGAGCGTGAGGTCGTGCGCGCCGCTGGCGAGAACGAGAAACGCGATGGCGGCTTCCGCGGATTGAGCGTACATGGCAGCGACGTATCCGACGGCGCCAAGCGCAAAGCCGCTGACGCCGACGCTGCGACGGCCGAGGGTTACGCTTCCGGTGCGCCGCGCGATCCAGTCGGCGACGATTCCGCCCAGGAGGCAGCCGAGGGCTCCGGCGGCGAGGGGGAGAGAAGCGTAGATACCGGAGCGCTGGAGAGTAAGTCCGTGTTCGCGCATGAAGTAAGTGGGAAGCCAAGTGACGAAGAACTGAAATCCGAAGCCGGAGGCGAAGTAACTGCAGAAGAGAGCAAGGATGGTGGGGTTCAGCAGCAGGGCCTTCCAGGGAACGCGTTCACCGTGTTTGGGAGGAGGCGCTGCGCCGACGCGGATGAGGTCCAACTCGGCAGCGGCGACCGAAGAGTGGTCCGCGGGGTTGTCGCGATACCATTTGGCGCAGACGACGCACCAGAGGAGACCGACGACTCCGAACACGGCAAAGGTGTAGCGCCAACCGATGAGCGTGATGAGAGCGACGGCGAGAGGCGGGGCAAATGCACCACCGGAGCGCGCGCCCATCCACATGATGCCGTTGGCCCGGCTGCGTTCGTTCAGCGGGAACCAACGCGAGAGCGCGCGGGAGAGCGTGGGAAATGCACCGGCTTCGGCCGCGCCGAAGGCGGCCCGCGTGATGAGCAGCGACAAGAGGTTGCGCGCGAAGCCGGTGAAGATGGTGAACAACGACCACGAGCCGATGATGCGGATCAACATGAGGCGCTGGCCCCAACGATCGCCGAGCCAGGCAGCCGGAATCTCGAAGACGCCGTAGGCGATGTTGAAGATGGTGAATACCCAAGCGAACTGGAGTTGAGAGAGGTGCAGATCGGCCTGCATGGAGGGCGCGGCGACGGAGATGCAGACGCGGTCGAGGTAGGTGATGAACGCGGCGGCGAAGACGAGGATGAGAACGCGGTGGCGCGCCGGCATGGGTGGTATGGTATCGCGGAGCAGGAGAGGCGGTGTTATTCTACGGGGCACCTATGCTGCGCCGCCAGTTTCTCATCTCGTCAATTGCTGCAAGCGCCGCGACGACCACGCCGGAGGCGATTCTGTTCAACGGTGTTATTTACGCGGCTCCGGAAGGTGCTCACTTCCGCAAAGTGCAAGCCGTCGCGATCGCGGGCGGGCGAATTTTAGCGGCAGGAGAAAACCGAGAGATACAGGCGCTGGCGACAGCTGCGACGAGGCGGTTCGATCTGGGCGGCAAAGCGGTTGTACCGGGCTTTATTGACTCGCATTCGCATGTCGCCTCCTCGGGACTGAGACACTTGCGCGAGGTCGACTGCGACCTGCGCTCCATTCCACTGATCGTTCAGTCCATTCGCGAGCGCTCTTTAAAGACGCGCAAGGGCGATTGGATCATCGGCTTCAAGTACGACGATACGAAGACCGCTGAGCAGCGCAAGCTAAACCGCGCCGACCTGGACGCGGCGGCACCCGGAAACCCGGTTCTGATTGTGCACCGGGGAGGTCACACTGCTTTTGCGAATTCAGCCGCGTTGCAGCAAATGGACATCAACGAGAAGACGCCGGATCCACAGGGAGGCGCCATGGTCCGCGACGCGCAAGGCCGACTGACAGGTGAGTTGCTGGAGACGGCGGTTCGGCGCCCCGCTTCGATGAACAGGGCAGCGACCGCGTCAGAACGACGCGAGGGAGTGGCGCTCATTACCAAGATGATGGCGAAGAGCGGCATCACGTCGGTGACCGACGCGGCGGGAGGCGGCTCCGGCAGGGCGGATGAGCTGAGCCCGTACCAGGACGCCCACGACAACGGTGAGCTTTGCTGCCGCGTCTACTGCCACTTCAACTACCGATACGTCGACCCGCTGATTGCAGTGGGCGTGCGAACGGGCTTTGGGAACGAGTGGATCCGCGTGGGAGCGATGAAGCTGATCGCGGATGGTTCCATTTCCGAGCGCACGGCGCGCCTCAGCGAACCCTATGAAGGACGGCCCAACGATTACGGGATTATTGTGATGCCCGAAAGCGAGTTGTATGAGCATGCGCGGAAGGCGCATCTGGCAGGATGGCAGATCGGGACGCACGCGAACGGAGAGGTGGGAATTGAGATGGCGCTCAACGTATACGAGCGGCTTCAGCGGGAGCACCAGGCGCGTGATCCGCGCTTCCGGCTGGAGCATTGCACCGTGGTCAATGACACTCTGCTGAGGCGCATCAAAGCGCTCAACGCGGTGCCGACGCCGTTCTGGAGCTATGTGTATTATCACGGCGAAAAGATGAGCCAGTACGGCGCGGAGCGGTTGAACCGCATGTTTGCGATGCGCAGCTTTCTTGACCACGGCATTCGTGTCGCGCCAGGCTCGGACTATGTCCCAGGACCATTCGAGCCGATGATGGCCCTGCAATCGTGCGTGACGCGAACCGACATCAAAGGGGTGACCTGGGGACCGAAGCAAAAGATCACGGTGGCCGAAGCGATGCGCGCGGTCACGATGAACGGTCCTTATGCCACGTATGAAGAGAAGCTGAAAGGCACGCTGGAGCCGGGAAAGCTAGCCGACCTTGTGGTGTTGGGCCGGGATCCCTTTACGGCGGAACCGTCGACGCTGGCTTCGATTCCGGTGGAGCGGACGATGACAGGCGGGCGGTGGGTTTATGAATCGTGATGGGGGCAGCGCGAGCAGGGACGCTGGCATTGAGTTCTTCAACACGGGCGTCGTTCACCACTTGATTATCACCAAAAACGACGTGATTGAAGTCTTGGACAATGAACCGCCAAAAGTGGACATACTGAAATGATCCGCTCTGGTTTTGTCGGGTATATCAAGGCCAGGCAAATTCTATAATGGCGCTATATTCGGCGTACTTCGATGAGAGTGACAGCAACCATTGCTCAGTGGTTGCCGGAGTGATTCTTTCCGTCAGCCAACTTCCACACTTTGAACGTGAGTGGCGCCTTCTCTTGGACGAAGAAAAACTTGGCTACTTCCATATGAAGGAGTTTGCCCACTTCAAGGGCGAGTTTAAGTCGGGATGGAGAGGCGATTCTGATCGAAGGGCCAACTTCCTTAGTCGCGCCATCGGAATAATCGCCCGCCGATGCAATATCAGCATCGGAATCACCCTGGATCGCACTGGATACCAAAAGGCCATTTCTGTAAGCCCACTGGTGGCCAGCTTCTACGTGAACGAGTACACTGCAGCATCGTTCATGACCCTCATGCGAGTAGGCACGTGGGCGGATCGCAACAATCACTCTGATTCAATCACCTACGTGTTCGACGACGGGAATCCCAAACGTAGCGATTTCGACCGGGCATTCCATACCGCAAAAGCCGTTCCGGAGCTTCGATCCCAATACAGGCTTGGCGATCTGTCATTCGATGATGACAAGCGTTTGACTCCATTGCAGGCCGCTGACTTTATCGCGTATGAAGTCTGCAAGGTATATTCCGACATCGCCAATAACGAGCAGCGCCTTCGGCGATCTATGAAAGCGTTGTTGAAGCAGGTCAATGGCGACTGGCGGATTGGGTCTGAAGATATGCTATTGAAGCTCGCGCAACAAGCCAACGTCATTTGACGTCCGTCATTCAGCGGAAGATTGCAGAGCACCGCGCGGAGTCGGACAAGATTTCCAAAGAAACATGGGCCGAAGTGAAAGGCCTCGCTATGCGGACAGGCGAGAACGGCGGAATGGAAAAGTTCTTAACCTGCAATACGCTTATCGGAAGCATTAAGGCGGGACGGTCAGCGCGGCTTGAATTCTAGGCGGAGGAGAACGGTGCGGGCAGCGGTTGGTGAAAGTGCCTGGTTCGCTGTTTGCGTGAGACGGCCGACGGCGGCTTCCTGTTTCGGGGCGGCTTGTTCCTTGTCTTTGGCGCTGTCCTCGCGGCGGGAGTCGCGCATGACGGCAGGAGGCGGTGGGGGAGGCAGGGCGGCAACGGGTGCGGCTCCGCCGAGGGCGGTCGCTGCAGGCTTGTCCGATGCAGCCTGGCGGGCGCGGAAGAGAGTGCTGCCGCGTTCACCTTCGAGCATGGGATGGAGGGCGATGGCGACTTCAAGAGGCGCTTCGCCGGGAGGGAGTCCGTTGGCGTCGGGAAGATAGTAAGTGCGGCCCACTTCGGCAAGCGTGGAGCGGGCGAGGGTGGGTCCGGCGGTCATGACAAGTGTGCCGGATTCGGGGACGCGAACGCGGAAGCGGACACGATCACCCCGGCGGAGAGCGCCGAGCTCGGTGGATTCGAAGCGGCCATTGATGGAGCGCTCTACTTGCAGGTCGAGGGCGGCGGCAGTGAGAGCGTCGGTTTCGGTGACCGCCTTGCGGAGCTGGGCGGGTGCGCGAGCCTCATCTTTGGAGGTCTTCTTTTCGGCGCTGAGGATGGGCTCGGAAGCGGCGACGGAGACGGATTCGGGAACTGCGCCGGCGAGGGCCGGAGCAGGTTTGGGCGCGGCCGGGGGTGGGGGCGGAGGTGGAAGTGGTTGTTGAGCGGCTGTGGGCGGGGGAGCGCTCCTTAATGGTCGTGCCTCAGAATCTCGGGGCGCGGGTGCGGAGGCGGCCGATTGGGGTGCCGGTGCTGGGACGGTGGTTTGGGGTGTCGGGGCGGGGACGCTGTTTTCCGGAGCCTTGACGGAGGCGGATTGGAATGGGCGTTGCGGTTCAGGGCGATTGAGGACGAAGATGAGAGCCAAGCCGGCAGCCATGACGGGCGCGAGCCACCACATCCAGCGGAGATTGCGTTGCGGCTCGTGCGTGAGACGGGCGCGGAGGCGGGCGCGGAAAACCGGGTCGGCAAGGGCGTCGCGGAGGGCCTCTTCATCGGCTAGGGCGTCGAAGAGTTGCTGGTCGTCGA
>DASRHX010000464.1:0-2259 GCA_035650295.1 Bryobacteraceae bacterium
CCACGATATCGCGAAACGCACGCCTGTGCGTTACCGAAACGGCGAGATCGGCGGCGCGGTGAGCTTGCCGGCAAACTTCCGGGAAGGAGATTTTTCGATCCTATTCGCAGGTGTCGGTCGGAATAGAAAAAGTTAATCGGCTTTTCGGCGCGGTTACCAACCGCCACCCACACTGGATCTTTGCCATGCTCCAGCTCTTTGCCGTCGTTTCTTTTTTGGAGGACGATCGACCTCATAACCAATTGGGTGTTGGACGAGCAATGACCTTAAGGCAACTTGGTGATTAAACTCCGTCATGGTCTTTAACCTGCGGCGACAATAGATGTCGGGACCAGCAATGGATCTTTTGTACGCGCGGTGGCAGATGGGGCTGTCGCTCGCGTTCCATATCATCTTCGCGGTGATCGGCATGACCATGCCCGTCATGATGATCATCGCCGAAATCGCGTGGCTTCGGACCCGTCGGCCTGAGTACCTTGACCTTGCAAAACGGTGGGCGCGGGGGGCGGCGATACTGTTCGCTGTCGGAGCGGTCTCTGGCACAGTCCTTTCGTTCGAGCTCGGTCTACTGTGGCCCGCGTTCATGGAGTTCGCTGGGCCCATCATCGGTATGCCGTTCTCCCTCGAGGGCTTCGCGTTCTTTCTCGAAGCGATTTTTCTCGGTTTATATTTGTACGGTTGGGAAAGCCTCAATCCTCGCGTACACGTTTTTTCCGGCTTCATGGTGTCGCTCGGCGGGGCACTGTCCGGAGCTTTCGTCGTTACGGCGAATGCGTGGATGAACACTCCGACTGGATTTCGTCTCGCCGACGGCAAGATCGTCGAGGTGGATCCGTTTGCGGCGATGTTCAATCCGGCCGCTGGTGCCCAAGTCGTCCACATGCTCTTGGCCGCCTATGCCGCGGTGGGCGTTGCCGTGGCCGGTATCCATGCGCGGCTGCTCTTAAGGGATTCGGCGGATCGGTTTCATCGACGCGCGTTCGCGATTGCGCTTGCCGTCGGGTTGCCAGCGGCACTCCTTCAGCCCTGGTCCGGAGATTGGGCAGGGCGCGTGGTTGCACGGAGCCAACCCGCCAAGCTCGCCGCACTCGAAGGGCAGTTCCCTACGGAAGCCCATGCGCCCCTCCGGATCGGCGGCATTCCGGATGTGAATGCGCGAGAGACGCGATACGCTTTAGAGATACCGGGCGGCCTGAGTTGGCTGGCGCATGGCGACTCATCGGCTCGCGTGACAGGTCTCAACGATATTCCGCGAGAACTGTGGCCTCCCGTGACTGCCGTGCACATCTCGTTTCAGACGATGGTGGCGATCGGGAGCTGGCTCGGGTTCCTCGCGCTCTGGGCTGGTGTGTTGTGGTGGCGTGGGCGATTGTTCGAGTCACGCCTGTTTTTAAGGGCGATGTTTCTGTCGACGGTGCTTGGCTTCGTCGCAGTGGAGGCGGGATGGATGGTCACGGAACTCGGTCGACAGCCTTGGATCATCCAGGGTGTGATGAGAACGTCTGAGGCGGTGACCCCAATGCCCGGACTCGTAGTGCCGTTCGTCCTGTTCACGGTGATTTACATCGGGTTGGGTGCAGTGGTAATCGATCTGATCCGGCGGACCGCCCTTGACACGATTCCCAGGCGGCCGGCCGATGATTGACATTGTCGTCCTCCTGTCAGTGGTGCTCGTGCTATCGCTGACCGCATATGCATTGCTGGCCGGTGCGGACTTTGGCGGCGGGCTGTGGGACTTGCTGGCGAGCGGTCAAACGGCGGAGCGTCAGCGCGCCACCATTGCACACGCGATTGGGCCAGTATGGGAAGCGAACCACGTTTGGCTCATCATCGCTATTGTCATTGTGTTCACGGGTTTTCCTCGCGCGTTCGCGGAATTGAGCACTTATCTCCACGTGCCCCTGCTGTTCGTCCTCATCGGAATCGTACTCCGCGGATCGGCGTTCGTTTTTCGCGCCTACGGGAGGGACGACCCGCGGCACGAATGGTTTTGGGGCCGCATTTTCGCAATGGCGAGCACTACGACGCCGCTCTTTCTCGGCGTCATCGTCGGCGCGGTTACGGAAGGAAGGTTGCCGGGGACACCGGAAGGGTCCTTCGCGAGAGTGTTCATTATCCCTTGGATGACGCTATTCTCCTTGGGTGTGGGTGCGTTTGCGGTTGCGCTGTTCGCATATCTCGCAGCGGTCTACCTTACCCTCGAAGCTCACGATCCCGACGAGCGCGCCGCGTTCCGCCTTCGGGCCCTGATAGCGGGCG
>DASRHX010000465.1:0-16639 GCA_035650295.1 Bryobacteraceae bacterium
CTCATCTAAACGGAGCACACAGGCTCCACCCAGTTTTGCCGCCGGAGTCCCCGCCGAAGGCTCAGTGTAATGCGTGAGTCGCGATTTGCGAAGCGAACGGCACGGTGTGGATTTCCAGGCCAGCTGCCGCTGTTACGCAAATCATTTGCAACTACTGCATGAACGGAATCGTAGCATCCCGGACTAAATCTGTCCAGTATTTTTTTAGGGGGTCCCGCGCGGGTGCGTGCCACCACGCGGAACTTGTTAATTTTGCGTGTCTTGCTTGTGCTGGGGCGCTCGCCGACGTAGCCTTTTCAGTGGTATCCGATATGAAACCACTCTTCCTCCGATTCTCCTCGGTGCTACTAGTAGCCGCCGCATCCGCATCCGCCCAGACAGCGGAAACGCGGATCTTCCGGGCCGTACTTTCCCCGTTGAACGAAGTACCAGCCATTACCGACTACAACGCCTCGGGCACGGCCACCATCATTGCCCACGTGGTTCGCGACTCTTCCGGCAAGATCGTCTCGGGCACCGCCGACTTTCACGTAACTTACCGGCTTCCCGGCGAGGCGACGATCGTCGGCCTCCATATCCATTCGGGCGCCGCGGGCGTGAATGGTCCCGTAACGTTGAACACCGGCATTTCCGGCACAAACAGCGTCGCTGCCAATGGAGCGGGAGTGATCGACCTGCCCGCGCAGGCTCTGCCCGCAACTGCTCCCGCGTTGGCCACGCTGGAGGGCATGTTCACCGATCCGTCGAACTACTACGCCAACATGCACACGATGGTTTACCCCGGTGGTATCATCCGCGGCCAGTTGAAACGCGCCGAGTGGAACGTCGGCATCGGGTTGATGTCGACAGCGAACGAGGTGCCCGCCATCGAAAATTACAACGCGAGCGCCGTTGGCGCGGTGACCACCATCATCACGCGGCGTCCCGATGGCAGCATCGATTCGGGCGAAGTGATCTTCAACGTGAATTACAGCTTCCCATCGAAGGTGACCTTCACCGGCCTCCACATACACACCGGCCTCCCAGGCGTCAACGGTCCTGTCACGTTGAATTCTTCTCTCGCCAGAATCGATTCGGCCGACAGCGGCGTCGGAACGCTGACCTATCGCAATGAGATCGACGTGACTAATGCAGCCTCGGTGGCCGCGCTGGAGGGCCAGTTCCGCAACCCTGCCGGTTACTACATCAACCTGCACACGACAGACTATCCGGGGGGCGTCGTTCGCTCGCCGATGCGCTCCACCGACGCCACGACGCTGTCGATGAACATGTTGCCCAGTAACGAAGTGCCCGCCATTACTGGGTTGGATGCCAGTGGTCCATCGCTGCTTCACGTACGCACTCTTCGCGATGCCGCCGGCGCCCCCGTGGCTGCCTGGATGGCGTTTGACGTGAACTATCGCTTCCCGGCGGCGATCGATTTTCAAGGTCTCCATGTGCACACCGGAAAGGCCGGGGAGAATGGTGCTGTTCGCCTGAACTCCGGCCTCTCCGGGACCAACCGCGTGAGTAGCACGACGGGCTTCGGCAACATCTTCATCCCCGTCCTGTTCTCGGGCGACACGATGCCTTCCATGGCCGGTATGTTAACGTCGCCCGAAGCCTGGTATTTGAACATTCATACGCCCGCCAATCCCGGTGGAGCCATTCGCGCCCAAACAGGCGATGCCATGAAAACCCCCCGCATGGGCGCAGTCATCAGCGCCTCTGGCGTGGTCACCAAGACCACCGGTTCTCCCGGCGCGCTGATGTCGCTCTATGGCGCCGACTTCTCACCAACGACGACGGACCTGAGTGGATGGGCCGGCGCGGCGCTTCCAAAATCGCTGAACGGCGTGAGTGTGAAAGTGGGCAGCAACGATGCACCGCTGCTGCTCATCTCGCCATCGCAGGTGACCTTCCAGGTTCCAGTAGAGACGGCCAATGGCGCTATTCCGGTAACGATCACCAATTCGGGCGGCACCGGCAGCGGCCTGACGATGCAGGTTGCGGCCAACGACCCCGCGGTGTTCATCTATGACGGCAACAACGGTATCGTGGTGAAGAATGCCGACTTCTCTCTGGTGAGCGCGACCAACGCGGCCACCGCAGGAGATATCCTCGTCGTGTACACCACTGGTATGGGCCAGACGACGCCTGCAACGGCGACCGGTGAGATCACTCCCAATTCACCTCTCCGGAACACGGCTGCGACAACGGTGACGATCGCCGGCGTGAACGCTCCGGTAATCTATTCGCTCGCCTCGCCAGGCTTCGCGGGTCTCTACCAGACGGCGATTCGCGTGCCCGCCGGCCTCTCTGCCGGCAACCAGCCGCTGGTGCTCACCGTGAACAACGTGGCGTCGAACTCGGTGAATATCATGGTTCGCTGAGAGACTCCCGCCGCTGGCTGGCGTCTCGATATTTAAGGGACGCGATAATCAGCTCATGCGGCTCTTTTTGATCGCGGCGGCATTAGCGACATTTGGATTCGCGAAGCAGCCGGATCCGCTGATTTGGGGCGGCATGAAACCGGGCCCTCATGCGATCGGTTTTCGCTCTTACTTTGAACTGGATGAAACGCGCCGTTTTGATCGGCCAAGAGGTCCACGGCCAATCCTGGTCCATATCTGGTATCCAGCCGGCGCTCCCCCAACGGAGCCCTTGCGATACCGCGAGTATGTGACGCTACCGCCGCTTCCGCGATACCCACTCTTTGGTCCCGAGCTTGAGAAATTCCTGCTCGATGCGGTGAGCGAAGGTCTCTTTCGCAAGAAGAATTCCGCGCTAAACCGTGAAGAACGCGATTTTTTCGACGCGCTGCTAGCGAAGTCTACTCTTGCGTATCGTGACGCACCGCCGTCGCCAGGACGCTTTCCAGTCCTCTTGTATCATTCCGGCGCAGCAGGCTCCTTTGAGGAAAACTCCGTGATGTGCGAATACCTTGCCAGTCACGGCTACGTCGTAATGACAAGCGCCTTCCCATCGCTGGATGGCCAACACGTGAGCAATAATTACGGCGAACCGGAGACATCTTGGAGCGATCTCACCTACCTCCTGGCGCACGCTCGAACCCTTGCATTTGCCGACCCACTCAAGGCTGGCGCCTTCGGCCATAGCATGGGCGCCCAATACCTATTGGAGTGGATCGGTCAACGGCATGCGCCTTTGCGCGCAGTTGTCAGCCTGGATTCCACGCTTGAATACACGCCGCAGGGCTACCCCGGCCACCGTTCGTTGCGGAAGCGATTCGCGCGGCTCGGTCCAACGCGCGTACCCGTGCTGATAGCTGCATCCGCGGATCGTCGTCCCAACTTTGCAACTTGGAATCGGTACCTGCCGCGGCGCGCGGAAGTCGCCGTTCGCTATTTCAACCACAGCGATTTTTTGCTGCATGGCTCACTCGCTCGCGCCTTTGGCCGGGATCAAGAGGTGGAAGTTCGGAGGAACTATGATCGGCTAGCCCAGGCTGTCTGTGCATTCTTCGACGCCCAGCTGCGGGGATCCTCGGCAAATTGGAAGCAACTTGTAACGGAGAACTCAGATGACTTTAGAGTCACAGAACGGCGAATCGATTCCGCGACTCCGGCCCGGTAGGTGTTTCTTCATCGGCTCCTGGATGAGCCGCGCGCCGAACGCATCTGTCCCCTCAATCCCCCGTCGCCTCGAGAGGCACTCCTGCGCGGGCAATCGCATCGTGCACGCGCACAACCTTGGCCCGCCGCCAGTATTCTTCGAACAAACCTTTCATGGCCTCGGCCATGCCGGGGTGCTCAAAGACAACAGCCGTCCACGCTGGTTTGGTGACGAGCGGATCGAGCAGGGCGATCATGCCGCGCCGGTCGTCGAATAGCGCCAGCTTCATCGGAAGCGAATCGATCTCGCGCACTTCGATGCCCGCGCTCAGATATTCGTTCAGCCGCTGGCGGTGCTCCGCGTCGATCGTACCCGCTTGAATCAACAACCGGCAGTTCACGCCGCGAAGCCGCGCCTGCTTGACCAACTGCTCGTCAAGCGGGTCGACGGCATAGGGGGGACGGGAAAACTCGATATAGTCGCGCTCGCTTTCGGCGATCATACGGCGATACTGCGACGCCGTCTGCCCCGGCTCGTTCACGATGCGCAGAAAGTCCAGCGTGCCGCGCCCCTCTTTGCCCTCCGAGTACGCATGGTTGAGGTCGTCTACCAGGCCGTCGGCCACACGGCTCTGCTCGCCCAATTCAATTTCCAGTTGCTGATGCCGCCTGGCGATATAGTTGGGTATCGCCAATCCCGGTTCGACAGCGGAGAACAATTTCGTCCGCTCCTGTACGACCTGCGAAAATCCTTTTTCCACGAGGCTGTCCAGAACCTCGTAGATCTTCTGTCTTGGGACATTGGCGCGTGCGGCCAATTCCAGCGCCTTAAAGCGCGGATGGCCCAACAGCACCATATACGTTCTCGCCTCGTAGGCGTTCAATCCAATCTGCTGCAGCCTGCGCCACAAGCGTTGGAAATCCATTTCGTGTAAATCTCTCGGCATGAATCGCTCGCTACTCCATCACACTCTCGCCGACAAGCGCAACCCGCGCGCCAGGGACGCCCGTATGGGAATAGAAAACTTTGTTCGGAAAAATGGCTGGCCACGCGCCTAGAGTTCCGGTTGGAACTGCGCGACCACCAGTGTCATGTCGTCGAGCTGCTCCAGCCCTGCCGTGAACGCTTGCGCGTCCTCCAGGATCCGCCGGTGCAGCTCCGCCGCCTCCAACCCTGCTCCCGTTATTAGCAGAGTCTTCAGCCGCGATGCTTCAAAGTTCTCACCCCTCGGGCTCCGAGCCTCTGACAGCCCGTCGCTAAACACGACGATTGTATCGCCTTTTTCCAAATGCCGGGTCTCGGTGGCAAACTCCACTCCGTCCAACATTCCCACGGGCAGGGAAGTGGCCTTGAGACGCTCCACCTTGCCCGACGCGCGTAACAGCCGCGGATCGCAATGTCCCGCATTGGTCCAGTGCATCGTGCCGTCGGCTTCCAAGGCCATGTAGAACAACGTCGCGTACTTCTCGCCTTGCGTGCGGTCCAATAGATACCGGTTGAGCGCGGTGAGTTTGGCCACAATCTCTGCCGGTGTGAGCGGGGCTTGCAGGAACGCTCCCTGCAACAATCCCGCGAGCAGCGCCGAGCTGACTCCCTTACCGCTCACGTCGGCCACGGCCATCGCCCAACCACCACCCGCGAGCGGCACAACATCGAAGAAGTCACCGCCCACTTGATGAGTGGAGATGCTCGTGCCCGCAACCCGCAGGGTGCCTGTTTGCGGAAGCGCGCGGGGCAGCAGACTCTGCTGAATCTGGCGCGCGATGTCCAACTCCTGCTCCATTCGCTGGCGCTGCCGGTCCTGGGCGAGCAGACGTGCATTTTCGAGTACGGTGGAGGCTTCGATGGCGAGAGTCTGCAACAACTCGCGATTGCCCATGCTCAGGTCGGCCGCCATCGTTCGGGAATCGAGATAGAGGAGCCCGACGGTGTCGCTCATCCCCGTCGATACCGTGCCTTCCGCGATCTCGGTACGCATGCGCACCAGCGGCACGCAAACGACGCTACGCAGCTCCAGTGCGGCGATCGAATGCTCCGGCGACAGGCCTGCCTGCTCGGATGGATCGAACTGCATGCTGAGCAGCTCACGCCGGTCGCGCAGCGCGCGTTCGATCACTCGCCGCGGCACGCGAAGCGACGCCTCGGTGAGTGGATTGCCCTGGCGATCGCGGGCGACGCGAACTTCGAGTTCAGCCGCTTGTCCGCTTGCGTCGGCGGGCTTATCCGGCTGAGCCGAATACGAACCGGGCCGCAAAAGCAGGAAGCCGCGCTCGCTTCCCGTAAGCGAGAGTGCCGCATCGACGACACTCTCCAGCACTTCTTGCGTGGAGAGAGCGCTCTGAACGGCGCGGGCCACTTCCAGCAGGGAACGCAGCTTGGTGAGGTTTGCGCCCATGGAGGGCATGAATTGTGTGCCACCGGTGATCTGGTCGACCAGTTCCGGTAACTGTCCGCCGCCCGGATGAAACACCAACTGGTAGCCGTCGTCGAATCCGAACGTGATGCGGTCGTGCGGTTGCAACCGGCGGCGCCCCTCGACGCGCTCCCCATTCACATACGTGCCGTGGAGGCTTTGGCAGTCGGCGACGTAAATGCTTCCGCCCTCGCGCTCGAGACGCGCATGCACGCGCGAGACGCGATTGTCGCGAAGCACTAACTGGTTTTCGTTTTGGCGTCCGATGGTGAACGGGCCGCTAGCAAGCTCAATGCGCTTACTCTGTCCGCTGGGGTTGATTACCGTGAAATAGGAGCCTTTGGAAGCGGCCGCTCCCAATGGTTCCTCGCCCGCCACCGGGTTCACCCTTTTCGCTGCCTCGGTTGGATGTGCTCGCCCGTATTCAACTCGGACTGAACGCTGGTCTCGGCATGGGCCGCGGCTTCGGCGAGTTCGCGCAGTCTCTGGGCCTGGCAATTGACACAGTAGCCGCCGATTTCGGTGCGCGCGATCAGAACGTTGAATCCGAGATTTTGTTCCACCTGCCGCCGCAGGCGTTGCAATGGCTCGCCAAAGAATTCTTCGACTTTTCCGCAACGCAGGCAAATTACATGCGCATGTTCCTGCTTCATGCGAGTTTCGTAGTAATGCTGATCGCCGCCCAGGTGCATCAGGTCCAACTCATCCACGAGCCCGCCCTGCTTCAGCATCTTTAAAGTTCGGTAGACGGTAACGCGGTTCAGCTTCGGGTCGTGCTCGCGCGCCATTTGAAAGAGGGTTTCGGCGTCCAGGTGCTTGCCCGATTTATCGATCAGTTCCAGCAGTATTTGCCGCTGGCGGGTCAGCCGGATGCCGCGTTCCTTCAATGAGCCTTGAATGCTCTCTCCCTGAGCCTCTCCGCTGCCGGGTCCAGCTGCCGCTGCTTTTTTTGCCGCCATGAGACTACAAATTTACCATCTCAAGGGCTCGGCGACGCGCCTATTGCATTCGGTTTTGCGGCTTCACCACGCTTGCGGCGTAGCAGGCGCGGGCCAGTTGAACGATGTGACTGGGCACGTGGAACGGGGTCCGGGGTAATGGCGGGACTTGCTTCTTCGCCCGCTACCGCATGGGCGAGGGCTGCCAGACCCTCGGCTGAGCCTTCCTCTAGAGACACATCAGCGGAATTCTTTTGCCCGCCCAGCAGGCGGTTTTTCAGGCTGCCCATCCAGCCCAGTTGCTTCTTGGGACTGCTCTCCTTGGACTGCTCTTCGGCAATGTCGGCCTGCGCCATCCAGGCGGCGAGCGCGCGGATGTCGCGTCCCAATTCGGATTTGGGCGCGATTTTTTCGCCTGTTACCCACGCTTGACTCACCCGCTTGTAATCGTTGGCAACGGGCAGATACTCCGACACGCCCAAAAGTTCCGCGACCTGCGAGGGGGTAATCCTATTGTTTGTAGCAGCGCGGTTCACAATCACACGAACGCGCCCGGCAAGGCCCAGGCGCTCCAACTCCATAAGCCGCTTTCTGGCCAAATAGAGCACCTGCACTTCGGGCGTACACACGAGGAAAATCTCTCTTGCCTCCTGCATTACCGCCACGGCGTGCTCTTCCAAGGCCTCCGAAACATCGACGCAGATCGTCTGGTAATTTCTTCTCGCCGCCGCAATCAGCTCCAGCATCCATGCTGGATCCAGCCGTCCGCCGAACTGCATCTCACTCGACTGGGCCACATCGAGACGTCCCCGGCTGGACACAAGCCGTGCAAGCATCTCGTCGTCCAGTTCCACGTCCCGGCTCATCGCCGCGCTCATGGGGATCGTGTTTGCCAGACGCAGCAGAAACGAGATGAGCCCATTATTCAGATCGAGATCGAGCAGTAGTGTCTTGCGGCCGCGGTCGTCCGCCAAAGCGAGGGCGGTTTGTACGGCGAGCGTTGTGGCGCCGACTCCCGGCTGAGCGGGAAGAAATACGAATAAGTCCTCGGAAAATGGGAATGCCGCGCTATTGAGTTCCGCGCGTTGCTGCAATCTGCCCAGCGGGCTCCTTAACTCGGACTCGCCGAAGGGGGCCTGCAAATACTCGCGCACACCGTTCCGCATCAATCCCAGCAACTGGTCCCCGTGTAGGTCGGTACCAGCGGCTACCAGTTGGATGTGCGGATTTATCTCTACGGTCAGCTCCCGTAACAGCGCGAGCTGATCGAACGACGAGTGATCCAGGATGATGACGTGCGGCGTCTGCAGTCGAATCAGGTTCCGCAGCGCATCTGCATTGCTGGTTGGTTCAAACCGCCGCAAGCACGAGAAGAGTCCACTGGATTCCAGGCCGTCGCGTAAGGCCGGCCAGGTATGGGTTTGCGAGCTGAGAACAAATCCGCGCACGAATAGTTTCCTTAGACGGACTATCGGCCAAACCGGGGAATTACCTTACCCACCGGACGCCGTTCGGGTCTTGGGCGCTCCATCATAGAATGGTCAGGAATGAGGGTGATGTTCAAATGGCGCAGAGGCCGAAAGGACTTCCACGACGCCCTCCAACTGGCTTGGATGGTCATCGCGGCCTGGGTGGTAACGAGCGCGATCGGGCTGTTCGCCCTGAAGGACGCTGGCGTGATGAAGCAATTCACCGCCCTAAGCCTTTGCCTCTGGCCACTGGCGGTCTTCTGGCGAGTTCACTCCATTCATCGCCGCTTCTCCCGCTCGAACGAAGGCGTGCTGCGCATATACTCGCTGCTGATGCAGGCCATGGCTCCCTGCTTTTTCCTCTGGATGATCCTTCTTTACTGGACGATATAGCGCTGTCCGCCCGCCTCCGTTACACTGAACCCCATGGTGGCGTCCGCAGGCCGGCCTCCCCGTGATCCTCGGATTGAGGATGTCGTCCGAAACGTCCTCATCCAGCGCGACTTGTTCTGCCAGAACGCGCGCTATGCCGGCGATGACGAAAACCCGCGGCCCTTGCCCCAGCTCTCCCTTGCGGATTGGAAACGTTACACCGAATTCATCTGGCAAAACTCCCGCCGCGAGGGATTTCAGGCAATTCCCTCTGCTTTATACTTCGCCTTCTATAACGACCGGTTCGCAGGCGAAGAGGGCGCCACCGTTTCGCTTTCCCCCGCCCATTTGTGGTGGCTGGTCGCCCCCGGCGACTCCGTCCTGCTCTCCGATGGCATCGTGCATCACTACACAATGGTCTCCTCCGTCGATCGTTCCGCTGAGCGTGTCGCCTTCGCCGATCCTTGGGAGGACCGGTTCTTCCTGAAGGAAGGTCTGAACATGGCTGGTGTTTCGGCGGTGCCCGTGGACGGAGTGCGCGGACTCACTGTTACCGCCGACGAGTTTCAACGCATCATCGTGGGTTTGGAAACGATCGACACCCCGGCCCTACTGGAACGCTACCTCGACAATTTCCCCGAGCAACGCCGCAACTTCCGCGTGCTACTCGAGCTTGGGTTGGCTGTATTGGACTCCGAACGGGAGGATCTGACTCCCATCGCTGCCGCCTATCTGGACCAAGCCCTTTTTGCCGCGATGCTTGCTTTCCCTCACGAGCGCGAGCGCATTGCCGCCGTGCTCTATCTGGCACTCAATGTCGCGCTCTTTAAGGCTCGAAGTTCCGCCGAGGCGCTCGCCGCCAAGCCATTCGAGGATCGCCTTTTCCGCCTATTGCTGGATTACACCGAGCCGCTCCTCCAGGAACTGTTAAGCGTGGAACAGCTTTGCCGCATGGCCAATGCCGCCGGTTGGGCGAAGGACTTCGACCGCGCCTCACGGTTGTTTCAGATCGCCATCGCGCGTCAGCCGGACCACGTGCAAGCGCGCCATCTTCGAGCCGCGGCCTTCTTCCACAGGAAGGAGTTTGCCGCTGCGATCGAGGACGCCCTGATTGCCCTCGCGGCGAACGGTCGGGAGGTCGCACAATTCCAGCAGGAGCGGGACGCACTGGATCCGCGCGGAGCAACACCCATCACGATGGCCGAACAGCGGCTAGCTGGGCGGCGCCGGCTGCGTTCGGACATTTACGCCGTTTTGACCGCGTCTTATGCCGGGGCAGGGCAGTGGCCGGAAGCCGAAAAGCATGCCCAGGATTGGCATATGCTAAAGCCCCATGACTCCAGTCCGCTTGCGGTGCTGGCGCGGGCTCGCCAAATGGCGGGAGACGGGGAGTCGGCACGGCAGTTCTATCAGCAGGCAGCCGATCTGGAACCGGACACCGAACGTCAGCAGATGCTTAAGGGCTTCGCGGATGAAATCGCGCATGAGGAGCAAGACGCTTGAGTGTCGAAGTATTACGCGCGCAGCTTACGGTAATCGACAGCTCGTCCGATCCGTCCGCGTTCGTGCCTACTGCGCTTGCATTGGCCAACGAACTCTGTAAACAAGGCCAGCGCCCCGGCGGATTCGCCGACAATGAGCGTGCGACGGACCTCCTCCACTCTCTTGAATACTTAGTTTTGCTCCGGCACGACCCTGACCTGAAGCTGGCATTTCACAAAGCTTCTTTTTACACGCTGGGCGATCGCTATGAAGGCGATCGCGAATTGAACCTGCGGGAAGCGATTGCTCACGCCGAACGCGCCTTGGAACTGCTCCGGGCCCAGGCCGTTCCTAACCAGGAGGAGATCGGCATGTTCCTAAATGACATGGCAAATTGCTACCTGCGCGCCAATTACCAGGGTGAATGGCCCATGGAGCAAGCCAGCGCCCGCTATCGGCAGGGCTTGGAAACGGTAACGCCGGATAGCTTCCCCAGGCTGCACGCCATGCTTTCGAGCAACCTTGCCTACACGCAACAACTGCTCGCCGAAGGCCGCCATATGCTGCCTCAACACGAAACCGCCCGGCGCTTCGACTACAGCATTCAACGTGCGATGCAGTCGAAGAATTTGAATCAGGCTGTTGCAGAAGTGTGGGCCTATCTACATTGGGCCTGGAGCCTCGACGCGGAACCGAATGTCCATCTTGTTTCGTCCTATACACAACTGGCTAATCTCTATGCCGCGATGGGACACGTCCAGCAGGCTGTTCCTTATATCTACAGCGCCATTGCCCTGTGTACCTCCGCGGAGCAACCTACCGCGGCATGGCAAGGGCTGCTGGGGCAGGCGCAACAAGTACTGGAACAAATTCTCCGCGCGCTGAAGCAGGATCACAAACTCGTCGAGCTCTCCGCATCGGCCCGAGGCAGTTTCAACGCGGCGCGTGAAGCATGGCAAGCCGGCAATCAGTTTCTCACCAAAAATCCGGCCCAGGCAATGCAGGCTTACGAACACGCCCTTAGCCTTTTCCCGTTGTGGCCGGCCGGTCTCCACGCACGCGGTCTCGCGCACCTTCTGATGGGGAATCCACAGTCCGCCGTCGAGGATTTCACCGCCAGCCTGCAGTTCCTGCCCAACCATCCCCGGACGCTGCTCGCGCGGTCCAGAGCTCATTCGCTGGCGGGGGCGGCTGAACTGGCCGCGGCCGATTTCGCCGAGGCACGCAAATTCGATCCGAACATTCCTGAAGCGCTCGCGGACAAGGCGGGCTCCAGCGTATGAGCCCCACACTCACCCGCCTCCGCGTATTTATCTCCTCGCCAGGTGATTTGAAGATCGAACGTGAAGCCGCCGAACGCGTCGTACGAACCGTCGCCAAGCATCCTCTCTATCAGCCCTATTACGCCATCGAGGCCGAACTGTACGAGGATGCCGTGCCGGCGGCAATTGGGGTGCCTCCACAGGAAGCTGTCGACGAGTACCTCATGCTTCCCAGCGAAGCCGACATTTTCGTCTGTATGCTGTGGCAGCGTTTCGGCACGCCGTTTCAATTGCGAGGAAAGTCATACGCCTCCGGCACCGAGTACGAATTCGAGCATGCTTACACGTCGCGCCAGGCGCATGGCAAGCCGAATATGCTTCTCTACCAATGCCAGCGCCCGTTCTCGCACGATTGCGATTTCGATCAGGCGGCCATGGTGCGCGCTTTCTTCGACCGCATCAGGAAAGGCGTTGGTTACCAGGGCCTCTACAAATCGTTCACCGACACGAAGGACTTTGAAAGCAAGCTCGCCGCCGATCTTCACCAGGTCGTTGGCAGGCTGCTGCAGAGCAACCACGCCAAACCCGCCAGGGCTGCCCCGCCACTCACGGTGAGTTCCCTCAACGACCCTTACCGGCTTGTTCCTCTCGACGGCCATCCGCTATTGCGCGCCGAAGGTGGAGAGCAGGTGTTCGCCGGAGGTGTGCGGGTTTCTCTCACATTGACCGGTGGGTCCGGCGAGACTGTTTCCGTGCACGCGGTCACGGCCGATGTCGTAACGTACAGGCCGCGCCCCCAGGAGAACTACTCGTACGCACTGAAGGGCGCTGCCCTCATCGGGGCTGGCGTGGCAAAGGCGCATGAATTTGCGCTCGTGCTGAGCCAGGGTCACGCAGGCAGGGCGCGCTGGATTACGGCGCCCGGCCAGTACGCCTTTTCGCGCGGCGAGAACCTTCTCGATACGCCTCAGCCATTCAGCTTCACGCTAGCGCACAATGAGGTGGAGGCAATCGTTGGCACGATCCTCGTGCAGGACACCGGATACTACGAGATCGCATTTACCTTTCACTATTCGCAAGGAACCACCTTCGGGAAGCACACCACCGAGGTAATCCGGCTCTACGCGGAGAAATAGCGTGCCTCACATCGCGTCGTTCCTGTTCCTCGCCGCGCTGCTCGCTGGGCCCGCATCCGCCCAACAACCCACGCGCCCGTACAATCTCGCCGGTGGCGCCGAGCGCGATCTTCTGCCGCCCGGCACCCATTGGCAACTGCTCGGCGAGGGTTACCACCTCACGGGCGATTCCGCCGTCGACAGCCACGGCAACGTCTACTTCACCGATGTAGACCGGAACCGGATCCTCAAAATCGGTCTCGACGGAAACATTACCACCTGGCGCCAAGGTACCAACGGCGCGCACGGCGTCGCCTTCGGCCCCGATGGCCGCTTGTACGCCGGCCAGCACGACCTCAAGCGCATCGTGGCATTCTCCACCGGCGGTGCGGAAACCGTCATCGCCGAAGGGGTGCAATCGCATCACCTCGCCGTGACCTCCCGCAATCGCGTGTACGTGAATGTGCCGCCGGCCCACAGCGTGTGGCTCATCGACTCCGACCGCAGCAAACACGTCGTCCACGACCGCCTCAACTGGCCGCGCGGCGTTCGCGCCTCGGCCGATGAGTCGCGACTCGTTGTCAACGACCCACCCACAAGATTGGTCTGGTCGTTTCGCATCGAACCCGATGGATCGCTCTCCAATGGACGGCCGTTTTACCGCCTGGAAACCCCCACCAACGCTGATAACCCCGACCCCGGCGGCATGGCATTCGACACCGAAGACTTTCTTTACGTCGCCACCACGCTCGGCGTGCAGGTGTTTGATCCGGCCGGTCGCGCCGTGGCGATCCTCAAAGCGCCGGGCGGCGCCGCCTCCAATGTCCTGTTCGGCGGTCGCAACCTGGAGTGGCTCTACGTCACCGATGGCAGCCGGATGTACCGGCGGCCGACGAAGCGTCGCGGCGCCGGACCGTGGAAACCCGCGCCCGTCCCACGCTAGCCCCGCCCCACCGCATCGCCCGCCATCCGCCCGGGAAACAACCCCCTTCACGGGTTACAATCGTGTCTCCATGTTCCGAAAGGTCTTGGTGGCCAATCGTGGCGAGATCGCAGTTCGTATCCTTGGCGCCCTTCGCCGCCTCGGCATACCTTCGGTAGCGGTCTACTCCGATGCCGACCGCGCCGCGCCGCACGTTCGGTGCGCGGACGAAGCTTATCCGATCGGTGCCGCTCCCTCGTCGCAAAGCTACCTGAACATCGAACGCATTCTCGAGACATGCCGCCAGTGTCGCGCAACCGCGATCCACCCCGGCTACGGCTTCCTGAGTGAGAACGCCACATTCGCTTCCGCATGCGAGGCTGCGGGTATCACCTTCATCGGTCCCCCCGCGGCGGCTATCCGTGCAATGGGATTGAAGACTGAGGCCCGTGTACTGGCACAACGGGCGAACGTGCCCACGGTACCGGGAACCAGTGAACCGCTTTCCGGGTACGAAGCCGCCAGGAAGGTCGCCTCCGCGATCGGTTACCCACTGATGCTCAAAGCAGCGGCCGGAGGCGGAGGTAAAGGAATGCGCGCCGTGCATAGTGAATCCGCTTTGGAAGCTGCATTTCGCGACGCATCTTCCGAAGCCGAATCCAGTTTCCGCGACGCTTCGGTCTACATAGAAAGGTTGATTGAGCGCCCACGCCATATCGAAATCCAAATCATTGGCGACAAGCTGGGCAATCTCATTCATCTGGGAGAGCGCGAGTGCTCGCTCCAACGCCGGCACCAAAAAGTGATTGAAGAGTGCCCATCGCCCTTCGTGGCGCGGCATCCCGGTCTCCGCGAGCGCATGGGGCAGGCTGCAATCAACGCCGCTCGCCAGGCGGACTATTACAACGCAGGGACCGTCGAATTCCTCGTCGATGAGCAGGCCAATTTCTACTTTCTCGAAATGAACACGCGGCTGCAGGTGGAGCATCCGGTAACGGAGATGGTGACTGGTCTCGACCTCGTGGAATTGCAGTTGCGAGTCGCCGCCGGCGAGCCCTTGTCCATCACGCAGGAACAAGTCGAATGGCGCGGCTCGGCCGTGGAGTGCCGCGTCTACGCCGAAGACCCCGGCCACAATTTCTTTCCCTCGCCTGGCTTGATCACACGCTACGATGCGCCTCATGGCCCCGGCCTACGCTTGGACTCGGGTGTTCAGGCGGGCTTCACCGTTCCGATCGACTACGATCCCATGCTGGCCAAACTGGCCGCCTGGGGATCGACACGCGGAATGGCCATCGAACGGCTGCGCGACGCCGTCAACCGCTTCGCCATTTCCGGCATTCGGACAAATTTATCGTTTTTTCGCGAAATCCTCGCCGATCGGCTGTTTCTGGCCGGCGAGATCCACACAGGCTTCATCGCCGAATGGCTCGCCCGCCGCGCGTCGCCTACGCCCTCGGCGCAGCAGGAGATTGTGGCGGCGCTCGTCGCGTCGCTGGCAACCGTGAATGCCACGGTTCCCGTGCAAGCCAACGGCGCGGCCTCCCAATGGCTCCGGTCTGGAAGGAGTGCACAACTGCGATGAAGCGCCAGGTCCGCGCCGCCGGCCGCGAGGGTACGCTCGATTTCACTCGCGACGGCTCCTCGGTGTACTTCACGCTCGACTGGGAGGATGGCGCGCGCGACACCGGACTCGCCGACGCGGTCGAGGTGGCCCCCGGCCATTGGAGCATCCTGTGGGACGGGCAAAGTTTCGAAGCCATCGTCGAGCCCGAAGCGGTTCTTGTCAATGGATCGCGCATCGCGGCCCACTCGCGCGACCCGCGTGATTGGAGCCCGGCCGATGCCCATGCGGGCGCCAGTGGCCCGGCCCATATCGCGTCGCCCATGCCGGGGAAAATCATACGTGTCCTGGTCAACGATGGCGACAACGTGGAGGAGGGGCAAGGCATCATGGTCGTCGAAGCGATGAAAATGCAGAACGAAATGCAGTCTCCGCGCGCCGGCACGGTCCGCACGCTTCGTGCTTCGGTGGGGGGCACAGTTGCGGCGGGCGAGGTTCTCGCTACTATTGAATAGCCATGGCAACAGCGGTGAGTGTTTGTCCTGAATGCGGCGGCACCGGGTGGCGCATTCACGAAAAGGGTGGGCTTTCAGGCGCCGAGCGATGCGACTGCTTCAAGGTTCATCGCGCCGAGCGGCTCGCTGAGGCCGCCAACATCCCCGCCAACTACGCCAAGGCGAGCTTTGAGACGTTTCTCCTGAACCGCTTCGACAAACAGGAAGAAGGAAGGCTGCAGGACGCCTACGTCGCCGCACACAATTTCGCCGATCGCTTTCCGAAAAATACCGAAAAGCCCGGCCTGCTCTTCGTGGGTCAGACGGGCACGGGCAAGACGCATCTCGCAGTCTCGGTTATGCGCCGCCTCATGCAAAAGGGTTTTGAGACCGTCTTCTTCGGCTACCAAGAATTGTTGGAGAAGTTGAAGTCGAGCTACGACCCCGCCTACGGCGCGGCTTTGCGCGAGTCGTATCAACGGGCGCTCGAGTGCGAAATTCTCGTACTGGACGATCTCGGCGCCTATCGCGCCACAGACTGGGTGCTTGACACAGTCACCCACCTGATCACGGTGCGCTGCAACGAACGCCGGCCCGTCATCGCAACCACCAATCTCCTGGAAGGGCGCGGCGATCTCACCCGCAAAACGGCATCGGGAGAGACCGAGACACGCTACCTGCTCGGCGAGCGCATCGGCGAGCGCGCCCGTTCCCGTCTCATGGAGATGTGCACGGTCATCCGCATGCACGGCATCTCGGATTATCGTGAACGGCCCGCCGGCCGCTAGCACCTCTAGGCCGGCGGATTGAACGGTTCGTCGAAGCTGCCGCCGTAGATTGAAGGTACTTTGCCGCCCATCGAGCGCAGCCCCGCGGCCAGTTGGCCGCGATGGTGGATCGTATGGGCCAGCATGAAGTTCAGATAGGCAGCCGCCGGCAGATTGAACACGCCGAAAAAGTTGATCGTCTTGGCTAAGGAAGCGCCGTCCATGGCCTTAACTTTGGCCATCAGCGAAGGGATCGTCTCGGTATACCAGTCGGCAATCGGTTTCC
>DASRHX010000466.1:0-4349 GCA_035650295.1 Bryobacteraceae bacterium
AGAGTCTTTCTTAGCGCGATAGTGCTCTATGAGTGGCGACGTGGGCCACGTATGCCGGAACAAATCGAGGCTCAGGAGGCATTGTTTCCATCCGACGACGCCATCTCTTTTGGATCCGAAGAAGCCTCCATTGCAGCGGAGACATATAAGAAGGTTAAGCGCCCACGCGGCCGGGAAATCGATATCGCTATCGCGGCCTGTGCAATCACCCACGACGCCGAACTCTGGACGACGAATCCGGAGGATTTCAAGGACATCCCGAATTTGAAGCTCAGACTGACTCCGTGAAATCCGTGTAATCCGTGGCCACGGATTACACGGATTTCACGGAGTCAGTCTGAACGCAGGACGGACATAGGACTCACTCGCACGGCGCGGATGGCCGGCAGCAATGCGCCGAATAGAGAAACTGTGATGCAGGCTGCCACGGTTACGGCAATGGTCGTGGGATCGGTGGGTTGGACGCCAAATAGCAGGGAACTCATATAACGGCCGGCCGCGAATGCGACGAACAGTCCTGGAATCAGTCCGACGACGACAATTCCAATAGCATCGCTGATCACACCGCGGGCAATTCGGCCCGGATCGGCGCCAAGCGCCAGCCGCAGCCCGATTTCGTGACGGCGTTGCGCCACCGCATAAGCAAGCGTGCCATAGATGCCGACGCCGGCGACCAACAGCGCAACACCTGCCAGTGCCAGCAGCACGCGAACCTGTGCATTTCGCGTCGCAGTCTGCCCGTCGAGAAGATCGACGCCGGTCATGACATTCGAAATCGGTTGTTCGGCATCGACACGGCGAATGATTTGGCGAACGGCCGGAAGCAGTGCTGTCTCGATGCCGCTGGTTCGAATGACCAGATCCTTGGGATCGAACGCGGTCAACGGCGTGCCGTCCGGTACATCCGACGTCGGCACGTACATCTGCGGTTCGCTGACGCGTTCGAGGCCGCGAACCTTGATATCGCGCACCACGCCTACGACGGTTCTCGTCTGGTTCTGAAACAGAAAGACCTTGCCGAGCGGATCCTGATTCGGCCAGTAGCGTTGTCCGAAGGATTCGCTTACTACCGCAACACGCCGCCGGTCTCGAGTGTCCGCTTCTTCGAGATCGCGGCCGCGCAACAACGAAATACCCATCGCGTTGAGAAACTGCGGTGTGACATAGCGGCGGCTGACGGTGTACTCGCGATTGCGTTGGATCTCTTCTCCCGGCACGGTGACACGCGTGATGAGTCCGGTGACAATCATCGGGATGCCGTTCGTATATCCGGCACTCTGGACGCCCGGTAGCCGCCGCACTTCGCTGAGCACCGCGCGATAAAACTGGTCACGCTTTTCGATGTTCGGATACTTGAGTTTCGGCAGGACGGTTTTGACGATCAGAACGCCGTCGTTGCGAAAACCGGGATCGGTCGCCTGAACGCGCAGCATCGCGCGAAGCAGCAGCCCTGCCGAAACCAGCAAAACGACCGAAGCGGCAACTTCGATACCGACCATCACGGAACGCGATATTTGTCGCGAGCCGCCCCAGCGGCCGCTGCGCAACACGCCGCTGGTGGCGCGGCGGCTGGCATGCATTGCCGGTATGACGCCGAAGCCGATACCGGTGAGTACAGTGAAAAGCAGAGCCAACAGGAGGAGCCGCAGGTTCAAACTTGGCAGGCTGCCAATCGGAAGCGTGTCCGGAATCATCAATGAAAGCAGCGGGAAAACCATCAGCGATACGAGCACACCCGCCGCTCCGCCGATAACCGCCAACGTGAGACTCTCCGTGATCAACTGTCGAATCAGACGCCCGCGGCCGGCGCCGACGGCAACCCGAACCGCCAACTCGCGCTCGCGAGCGCTTGCCCGTGCGAGCAGCAAGTTGCCCAGATTCGCGCAAGTCAGCAGCAGAATGCACAAGGCCGCACCGCAGAGCGCCTGCAGCATCAACCGGAAGCGCGGCGAGAACTCGTCATTCATTCGGAAGAAACTGATTCCGATGTCTTCCCCGGTCAGGTCATTCGTGTATGTCTTTGCCAGGCGCGCGACGATGACGTCCAGGTCCGCGCGAGCCTGCTCGAATGTGACGCCATTCTGCAAGCGTCCGACCGCTTCGAGATAGTTGTTGCCGCGATCCTGATAGTCTTCTTCAACCAGCTGCAAACGCGTCCAGAGCTGAACCTCGCGCGTAGGGAAGTGAAATGTAGCGGGCATGACGCCGATCACTTCGTGCGGCACCCCATCGAGGTTCACGACGCGGCCGAGCACATCAGCCGCGCCGCCAAATCGCGCTTGCCACAAACCATAGCCGATGACCGCCGTGCGCAACTCCGCTGCTCCGGAGTCGGCATCGAACACGCGGCCGATGAAAGGCTGCACCCCCAGCAGCGGCAAGACTTCGCTCGTCACTACAGCCGACGCCATACGCTGCGGTTCGCCACCGCCGCCGGCGAGATTGACCGCGTCACGCCGGAAAGCGCCTAACGCCTCGAATGATTTCGACTGCTCCTTGTAGTCCCGGTAGTACGCAGGCGAAAGCTGATTGTTGCATCCCCAGCCGCCACCAGTTCGCGGCCCCGCGCATAGCCGGACCAGCGAATCGGGCTGAGGAAAGTCCAGCGGCCGGATCAGCACGAAGTCCGCAACCGAAAACGCCGCGGTGTTTGCACCGATACCGAGTGCCGTTACCAAAATGGCCGTCAACGCAAACCACGGCGATCGCCGCAGCGTGCGCAGTGTGTAGCGTAAGTCTTGTCGAAGTGTTTCGAGCATAGGTCCCCCACCTTGCCGTTAAGACACGGTCCATCGGCTATCGGTTGGCTGTCGAGATTCGGTGGTTATGGATCGTGAATTGCTTACGGTAAGCGGTGCCGGTATGAGCAGACCGATTCGAATTCTCTTGCAGTCAACAATCCCGTGGGCAGAAGACGATTGGACAATTGAACGCTTCTCCTTGCTACGCGCATATCTTGGCTCGCTCAGAGACTCCAACGGCGATCCTCTTACAGAGGTGAGTGCACGTAATCGGGAGGAAAACTCCGCAGGTGACGACACGGTATTGAGTGGGTTAGACCGTCAGGATTTCGACGAACTGTGGCTGTTTGCAGCTGATGCTGGTAACGGCCTTACCACCAGGGACTGTGAGGGTATCACTCGGTTCCGGCAACGCGGCGGTGGAATCCTGGCGGCGCGTGATCATCAGGATCTTGGGGCATCCATCTGCACCATCGGCGGCATTGGTGACGCTCACTTCTTCCATGCCTCGCATCTCGATCCCGATCCGTCACAGCACACTCGCGACGATCAAGACACGCCCACCATCTCCTGGCCAAACTACCACTCCGGGAGTAATGGCGATTATCAGCGCGTTAATGTGGTCGAACCTGTCCATGACTTGATGAGGAATCCGACTTCGTCGTCCGGTTTAATTGAGGTCTTCCCGGCCCATCCACATGAAGGGGACGTTGGAGTGCCGCCGGCTGAACTGCACGCTCGCGTCATTGCAACCGGTAAGAGTCAGGTAACGGGCCGTCGATTCAACCTGGCCGTGGCTTTCGAGAGAGACCGCGATACCAATGGCCACAACCTGGGGCGGGGTGTGGCGGAATCCAGTTTTCACCATTTCGCCGATTACAACTGGGACATCGATCGTGGTTGTCCAAGTTTCGTGACCGAACCGCCGGGAGATGCGATAAAACGGGAGCCAGGCAAATTGGAACACATCAAGAGGTATGTCAGGAATCTCGCGGTCTGGCTCGCCCCATAGACGCTCGAGCAAAAGGAGTGCGGAACCGAATCTTTCGATGTAGAATGCGCGCCAAAAGGATTAAGGAGTACAACATGAATCCATTCGCGCGCGCCGTAGTCGTGTTCCTGCTCGCTACTTCACTCGTGGCTGCTCAGAGCACCGAGTTGTTTGCCCAGAGCCAGGGATCTGCGCCTGTGGCGACACTCGACAATCTGATTGCGCTTGGTTCGAGCGCAAAAACGCCTGCGGCTTTTTCGACACGACTCTCGTTTGACCCGGCGCCGATGGCGGTGCCTGCTCAAGCGTCAGGCAGTTCTTCACGGAAGTGGTTCTTGATGGCAGGTCTCGCTATGGTGGGAGCGGGCACGGTGATGGCCGTACGAAAAGAACCGGTCCATCAGACGACGTGCATCACTTATGACGCGTGCCCCACGCCCGGCCTCGTTCGAGTTACCGGCGGGATAATGGCTGCAACCGGAGCATCGATCATTCTGTTTAAGCTCAAAGGCGATTAGCACTGTAGGGGCGCTCTATGAGCGCCCGCGTGGTCACAGACTGCGCCTGCAGAATTCGACTAGTACTTCAGGATCTGGATCGAGCCATCACCGGTGCGA
>DASRHX010000467.1:0-4560 GCA_035650295.1 Bryobacteraceae bacterium
AACTTCGTTCTGGTGGCCGAAAACGGCAATAGCGAAGTGCCCGAGCCGGCAAGTGCCGCCATCCTCGCGCTTGGCTTGGCGGCCATCGTGACGCTTCGCCGCCGGGGGTGATTGAGTGGCGAGGCGGGTTACGGCTACTGCTGAGTGGGCACGACACTCACTCGACAAGAGGAACACGAAACTCTCGGAATGGGGGCTGCGGGCGTTTGAGATCACCCCACCCTTACCTCTTCGCCCACTCGCTGCAGCACGATACGCTCGGCACCGTTGCCGGCCGCATGGAAGAGCCGCTCGATGGGTTCGCGGAAGGGCTCGCGGCCGAGCGGGAAGGTTTGGTGGTGCATGGGGAGGAAGCGCTCGGCGCCCGCCTCGTTGGCCATGCGCCAGGACTGCTCGGGCGTGCAATGGGCGCGGATCCATGGGTTGTAAGCACCGATGGGCATGAGGGCGAGGTCGAAGGGGCGCGAGGATTTCAGGCCGCGAAAGAGATCGGTGTTGGCCGTGTCGCCGGCAAAGAGCACGCGGCGGGTAGGGCCGTCGCCGTTTGATTCTATTATGTAGCCGTTATAGCCGCGGTAGGTGTCCGAGCGCAGGCGCGCGCCCCAGTGGTTTACTTCGATCGCCGTGATGCGGAGGGGACCGGCTTGCACGCTTTCACCCCAACGCAGTTCGCGAACACGCGAGTAGCGGCCGGCGCGGATGATATCGGAGGTGGCGTGCGCCATGATGACTTCCGTCTGTTTGCTTTCCAGCGCCGCCATGGACGGTGTGTCGAGGTGGTCCATGTGTGCGTGCGAGTTGAGAATGAGGTCGATCTTCGGCAGGTTCTTCAGAGTGAGCGCGGGTTCGATCAAACGCTTCACGCCGAGCGTCATGATGCCGAGGTCGATTCCCGCGCGGGTGCTGAACATCGGATCGGTGACGATGGTGTAGCCGTTGATGCGCAGCAGGACCGTGGAATGCCCGAGCCAAGCGGCGCACACGCCATGGTTGCTCCAGTTGCGCCACTGGGGGGAGCGCGCCGCCGGGGCGACGCCGCGCCGAAGGTCGTTCATATACTGCCGCCAGAATGAGGGCGCGGCGTTATAGGCGAATCCAGCGGCGCCAAGCGCCGCGCCGGCGCCGAGGCCGGAGATAACAAGGCGACGAGAAGCCATTAGGTCGAGGAATACCTTTCTTCAGTCCAAGGGTTACCGTTCATGTGGTAGCCGTTCCGCTCCCAGAAGCCGGCCGTGTCTTCGTTGAGAAATTCGAGGCCGCCGACCCACTTTGCGCTTTTCCAGGCGTATAGCTTGGGAACCACCAGACGAGCCGGCGCGCCATGTTCGGGAGCGAGCGGGACGCCGTCGTGGCTCAGTGCGACCAAGGCATCCTCGGACGCAAATTCATCCACTGGCAGATTCGTTGTCCACCCATAGTCGTAACCATATACGAGTACAAATTTCGTGTCCTGCTTAAGGCCACCAGCCAACTCCAGCAAATGCTTCGTGGAGACGCCTTCCCACACGTTTCCGAGGCGCGACCAGCGCGTTACGCAATGAAAGTCGGCGAAGACTTTAACCCGCGGCAGTTGCTGGAACTCCGTCCAAGAGAGGTCGACCTCGCGGTTCACGCCGCCCCACATGCGGAAGCGCCAAGCGTCCAGATCGATGCGAGGCGGACCGGAGGCGTCCAGAACTGGCCATTTGCGCGTGCGGGATTGGCCCGGCGGAACGCGATTGTCGCGCCGCGTGTCTGAGCTCACGATAATGCCGGCGGGCAGTCCCTGTGGCGTGGGTGCCGCCTCTGGCTGCAATTTGTCGAGATCCACTCCAACCATATTGACGATTCTCTCAAAGAGACGGTTCATGAAGATTGCCGCCTACACTAATTTTACGGATGCTGCTGAGGCAATAACGGTTCAGGTATAGCGCAAAATCCTGCGCTCAAGTCTCTCATTCCAAGTGAGAAATCCAGGCATGCCCCTCAACTATTCCATCGTGGTGAAGCAGTTGCGCGGCCGGTTGTGTCGCTTTCTCATTGTTCTTGTTGCTGTTGCGCCGATCGCCGGCCGGGACCGGGGAGCTCAGGCGGAGTATATCGGCGGCACAGTGGAGGACCTGACGGTTGGAGTGGAGGGGGCGCTGTTTACGACACACCGCACAATGTTTCACTTTGCCACCAAGCGAACCGCCTTCGCCGTACCCTACGCACGGATTAACCTGCTCGAATATGGCCAGAAAGTCGATCGGAGATACATTGCGGCAGTTGTGATCTCACCGCTCTTTCTGTTGAGCAAAGCGCGGAAGCATTTCCTTACCCTGGGCTACATAGACGAGCAGGGGGATCAGCAGGCACTCGTGTTCCGGGTGGCGAAAGGCGACGTGCGGGTGGTATTGGCTTCGCTCGAGGCGCGGACGGGCATCAAAGTGACGTTTCAGGATGAAGAGGCGCGGAAAGCAGGAAAGGGATGAGTAGTACAACCAAAGTGGCAGCATGCGCAGCCCTGCTTGCAAGCGGAGTGCTGTTGACGGCGTGGAGTGATACCGCCGAGGACGATCCAGTGACTGGATTGCTATTGGTGAAGAGGCTATACGTCGAGAAACTGCACGGGGGCGAGTCCGCGGGTCAGATTCGCGACATGATTGTGAACAGCCTGCAGCGATCACGGCTGTTTGTGATAACCGAGAACGAGGAGCGAGCCGATGCCGCGCTGAAGGGCTCGGCGGAAGACATGATCTTCACCGATACCTTTCAGACGAGCGAAGGGGTGAACGGGCGAGCGAGCTTTAGCGGGGGCACGGACCGGCAGTCGGGCTCGAGCTACACGAAGGGGCCATCGATGAGCGCCGGAGTGGGCGATAGCGAATCCACGCGCATCGCCGAGCGAAAGCACGAGGCGTTGGCGGCAGTGCGGATTGTCGCCAAGAACGGCGATGTGATTTGGGCAACGACGCAGGAGAGCATGGGAGCCAAATTCCGCGGTGCGAGCGCGGATGTGGCGGAGAAGGTCTTGAAGCAGTTGCTGGCGGACTATCAGCGGGCAAAGGGAATACGGCCGGGAACACTTAGCGGCCGCGGACGCGAACCCGCTTTCGTGTCGAAGTCTGACCAGAAATAACTTCGACATCGCGCGGGGCGACGTTGAAGTGGCGGGCCAGAACGGCGCACAGTTCGTCGTTGGCTTTGCCCTTCTCCGGCACGGCGGCCACCTTCACCTTGAGTACGCCATCGGCCATGGCGCCGACGACTTCACTTTTAGAGCTGCGGGGGATGACTTTGATGGTGAGGTCCATGGTGAAACAAACCTTCGGCTAGCTCAGGTTAGCACTGGGTGGTATGAGGCTGATGTGTTACTTGGCGTGGATCGTTCGCTAGGATGAAGCATGTCTCTGCTCATGCGTGGCGCGATTGTCGTATGGCTCTTCTTTGGCTCCAATCACTTGTATGGCCAGCAAGCCCTGCCATCGGACTTTTGCACTCTGCGCGTGACGGTTCGCGACTTTCAGGGAGCGGTTTCCCAGGGTGTTCCCGTGGTCGTGCGATCCAAAACGGGAGTCATGCTCGCTACCTCGAGGACTGGCCAAGACGGGCGTGCGGAATTTTGCGACTTGCCATTGGGCCTGTTTGATGTTGCCGTCGGAGTATCGCTATGCGGTCAAGTTATTGTGCGCGACTTATTCGACATATATCCATACTCGATCGAATTGCCAGTTCTCTATGAAAACTGCCACGGTGCCGTGTGGAGCATGGGTGGAGGCTGCGACGTCTTGCTACGAGTGATTGCGATGAATAAGGCTCCGCTCGCAGGAGCAAGCGTCAAAGGTCCATCCCGCACATGGTCATCTGATCAGTTCGGGCGGGTTCGTCTCAAAGTCCCGTGGGACTCGTCGGCCAAACTATCGATCACCAAGCAGGGCTACGTTGCTTCACAAGCGGACGTAGTGTGCGGAAAGGGCCGTTCGCGATTCGAGGAGGTTGTAGAGCTAGCTACTGCGAAGGACTAAGCCTCCACGGGAGCGAGGTGGCTTGCCCGGATTCGATGGTGACAGGCGTGGAGAGGGGCTTCTTCCACAATGGCGGACCGGGCTTGTATTCCAAATCGAGCAGAAACACAGTGCCGACGGCTTCCACGGTACAGGTTCCGGCGAGCGGCGCGGGCGCTTTCGAACTGGCGGGCTCGGTGAGGCAGGCGAAGCCAAGCTCGGCAATGTCTTCCGCCTTGCTGCCCGGCGGAAGTTCGACGGCCATGCGCGCCCAACCGCTGCGCTCCACCGCATAATCGGCCCGGCCAATGTGAGCCGCGCGCCAGATGCCGCCGGATCGCAAGCGGACCGTAGGGCTAATGCGAGCGTTGCGATTTGCGATGCGCGCTTCGAAGTAGAGGTAGTTGCGCGGGTCGCTGATGTTCTGGCCGTCGACCTTGCCGAAGGGGCGGAGCTTGCCTTCCCGTTCGAGTTCCTCGGCGGCGACGCGGTAGGTCCAGGGGGCGCGGTCCATCACGAATTCGCGGGAAGCCTTGGAGAGATCGGCGGCGATGGGAGCGGGCGCCCAGCGGATGGCGCTGCGGCCTTCGGGGGC
>DASRHX010000468.1:0-4648 GCA_035650295.1 Bryobacteraceae bacterium
GTTGCGGTTGCGGAGGAGAAGATGCCAGAAGTCGCGCATCTAGTGCCGTCCCGCGACGAAGACGCCGCTCAAGACAAGGCCGCCGCTGGCGAGGAGGCCGACGGTAACGGGCTCGCCCAGAATCACCACGGCAAGGAGCGTGGCGACCAATGGCTGAGCGTAACTTTGAAGCGAAACGCGTGAGGCAGGAATGTAGCGCAGGGCGTAGTAATAAATGGATAGGCCGAGCAACGACGGGATCCATGCCATGTAGATGAGGCTGATCCACGTGGCAGCGCTGACGGATGCGAACGGAAAGTCGCGGTAGTAGGCGAGGATGATGGGCGAAACAGTGAGACCGCTGGCGACGTAGGCGAACGTAGTCACCGTCACCGTATCGAAACGGGCGGTGATCCGTTTACCCGCGACGGTAAAGATCGCGAATGAGAGGGCGCAGAGGAACATCAGGAAGTCGCCCAGCATGGTGGCGCCCTCCAGCTTGCCAGGATTGAGTTGAAGGATCGCGACGCCGGCGACGGCGAGGCACAGGCCTCCCACCTTCCATCGCGTCACCCGTTCCAGGCCCACCAGTGACGCAATCCCGAGGACCAGCGCGGGCGTGAGAGCGATGATGAGCGCGGCGTGCCCGACGCTGGTGCGGCCGAGGCCGGCGAGAAACGTGAGCTGGTTCAATCCAACGCCCACAATGCCGAGCAGCGCCAGCTTCATCAATGAGCGCGAAGGATGCGGCTGCGAAAAGCCCCGTCCGCGCGACCAGATATAGATGGGCATCATACCGATCGTGGAAAACAGCAGCCGGAGTCCACTCGCGAGAATGCCGGGCACTTCGCGTATGATAACTTTCCCAACAATGTAGTTGGCCGACCACAGAAGCAGCATCAGCCCAAGCAGTCCGTAGAGGCGAGCGTTGCCCGGATGGGTAGAGCCAGAGTCGCTCAAGCGACTGTCTCCTCCCGTATCGTGATGCTGCTCAGGAAGTCATGATCGATGGCGTATCCGAAGCCGGGCTCATCGCGGAGGGCGATCGTGCCGGAGGGTGTAGTTTCCACCCAAGGCTCGATGATGTCGCGCTTCCAGTAGCGCTTACTGGCGGAGACGTCTCCGGGCAGCGTGAAGTTGGGAAGAGAGGCGAGCGCGATGTTGTGTGCACGGCCTATTCCGGCTTCAAGCATTCCGCCACACCACACAGGAATGTTGTGAGCCTGAGCGACGTCGTGCAGTTTCTTCGCTTCGGAGAATCCGGCAACGCGGCCCAGCTTGATATTGATGATCCGGCACGCGTGCATGCGGATGGCCTGCTCAGCCTGATGGGCGTTGCGGAGACACTCGTCGAGGCAGATCGGTGTCTTCAGCGCGGCCTGCAACTGAACGTGATCGATGATCTCGTCGTGCGCCAGCGGCTGCTCGAGCATCATCAGGTTGAACTCGTCGAGTGCCTTGAGGCGGTCGATGTCGGCCAGTGTATAAGCGGAGTTCGCGTCGCCCATCAGCAGGATGTTGGGGAACTTCTTGCGCACTTCGCGGATGACGTCCACGTCCCAGCCGGGTTTAATTTTGATCTTGATGCGTTGGTAACCGGCGTTCCGCTCGGTCTCGATCTTGTCGAGCAGTTGAGCGACACTATCCTGAATTCCGATCGAGACGCCGCACGGAATTTCACGGCGGGCACCGCCGCCAATCTGTTTCCACAAGGGCACATTGTTGCGGCGCGCTTCCAAGTCCCACACGGCAGCTTCCAGCCCACCGCGCGCCATGTTGTGGCCCCGGATGTGCGCGGTACGCGGGGCAACGCCTTCGGCCGATTCCAGCTTGTGTCCCACAACGCGCGGAGCGGCATAGTCGCGCACGATGCGCCAGCCGGACTCGGTCCACTCTTCGTTATAGAACGGGTTCTCGCCGGCCGTAACTTCGCCCCAGCCGGAGAGTCCCTCGCTCCGCACCTCCACGATCACCATGTGGCGCTCGTAAGTGCGTCCAAAGCTGGTCTCGAAAAAGTGCACGAGCGGCATTTTGATTTGCCGGAGGACGACGTGATCAATCGAAAAAGGCATCCGTGGTTGTTACTCCTCAGGGGACCATTTGCCGAGTAGATAAGTACCGGCCAGCTCGCCGCGCTCAACACCCACGACGGAAAGGCCTAATTGGAAAAACTCTTCGAATTCATCGCTGATGCGGGCTTGCTCATGGCGAGCACGCTTGGGATCGTCGCGGCGCCAGTCGGGAATGGCAAGCGGGACTTCAATGCGCCGCTCGATGGGGGGGCGCGGCGGAGGGGTACCGGCAAGCGTCTGCGTAACGCGCGAGGAATTCAGCCACCATTCAGCCGTGCAGCGATCCGTCGGCATTCCCTCGTCAAACTTGCTCGATGTGATGCCGTATTGATTGCGGACGAAGCGGCGCACAACACAGCCAAGCCGCTCCATGTTGAAGAACGCGTTCTTGACCTGCAGAGGGTCGAAGGTCCACTCCATGAGGCCGACGCCACGCTCGATCGCATCCGCTCGTTGAGCGAGCTTCAAGCTCTTGCCAACGCCCTTGTCTCGGGCGCCGGAGAGAACGCCGAGCATGTGGCTGTGAAGGTAGAAGCGGCCCCCTGGTTTGAGTCCGGGAATCGCAAGGCAGTAGCCGACCATGCGCGAACCATCGTAGGCGCCGAAAGCCTGTCCGCCAATTTTTGTCGCGACAATGAACAATCGCGCGGGAAGGAGGTCCACATCCTCGAAGCCCCAAATCTCTTTTTGCAGCTCAACAGCCTCGTCCATTTCGGCCGGGTCGTGGAGCGCCCGTACCTCGATGCTGGATGCTGGCGGGATAGCGCTCATGACGACTGCTTCGCCTCCGCCCACTTGGCTTCCATCTCCTCCAACGTTGCCTGATCGACTTGCTTTCCTTCAGCCGCGAGCGCGCGTTCGACGTACGAGAAGCGGCGGCGAAACTTTGCGTTGGCCTTTCGAAGCGACTGTTCGGCGTCGACTTTGTAGAACCTTGCGAGATTGACCACGGAGAAGAGCAGGTCGCCAAACTCCTCTTCGGTGTGTTCGCGGTCACCCGTGGCGCGCGCTGCCTGCAGCTCGTCTAACTCTTCGCGGATTTTGTCGACAACCTGGCTCGCCTCCGGCCAATCAAAGCCCACTTTTGCCGCGCGCCGGCTCACCTCCTGCGCTTCCACAAGCGCCGGAGCGGCGCGCAGAACTCCATCCAGAAGGCCGGCCTCCGGGACACCCTTCTCAGCCTTCTCCCGCTTCTTGATCTCGTCCCATTTGACCTTCACGTCGTCGGAGGTCCGGGCATCGGTGTCGCCGAAAATGTGCGGATGGCGCCGAACCAATTTTTCGTTGATCGCGGCAAGCGAGTCTTCAATGCGGAACAGCCCTTGTTCGGAGGCCATTTGCGCATAGAACACAGCTTGGAGGATGAAATCGCCGAGCTCTTCGCGCAGGCCATCGTAGTCCTTCCGGTCGATGGCATCGAGAACTTCGTAGGTTTCTTCGAGCGTGTAAGGCTTGATGGAATCGAACGTCTGTTCGAGATCCCAAGGGCAACCGTCCTCGGCACGCAGGCGGGCCATAATGGCAACGAGCCGCGTGAAGGCTTGCGCCGCCTGTAAATTAGGATTTGGCAGCTCAGAATTTGACGCTGAGGATGAATCGCCCATGAAAGCGGGAAGAATTTCAGGTTAGCATGGGACCCGTAAGCTCATGCCTATGACCAGACGCGAAGCAGCCGCTGCAATGGCTGCGTTTGTCCTTCCTCTAGAGGCCCAGGGACCGGCTGATCCGCCGAAACTCGGGTTCTTTACGCCGAATGGCGCCAAGCTGATTGAGATCATTGCCAACATCCTGATTCCCCCGGACGAGTTTCCTGGCGCGGGCGATGCGGGCGTAGCTTTTTACATCGACAAGCAGATGCAGGGGCCCCTGAAGCACAAGCTGGAGGTTTGGCGCGCCGGCCTGTTCACCTTCAGTTCCGTAGCCAAGCATCACTTCGAAGGGCGCAGTTTCCTTTTGTTGACGCCTGAGGAACAAAAGAAATTCATCGACCGCATCGCGGCGGGAGGAGTGCCGGCGTTGCGGCCGATTTTCGATTTGATCTATGACCTCACGTTGCAAGGCTATTTCGGTTCCTCTGAGCATGGCGGGAACTTGCAACAGGCTTCGTGGAAGATGCTGCGCGTTGAAGACGTGATGGGCGGCGTCAACCATAGTAACCACGCGGCGCCGAAGGCGGGTGAGCGATGAAACTCGACCCCGTTGACGCAGTAGTCGTGGGAGCGGGCGCCGGCGGCGGTGTCGTGGCGTTTATCCTGGCGAAGGCTGGTTTTCGCGTGGTGCTCCTCGAACGGGGCCGCGAAATTCCGTTTGCGGAAAGCGGCCACGACGAGTTGCGCAGCCAGCGGACAACAGTACTTGGCAATGCGTTCGGGCCCGATGACGAGAACCATTCGCGCATGATTCGCAGCCCCTTCACGGGCCGATACGTCAAGACGCTTCCGAGCGAAGGGGGCTATAACAACGTAGCTGCCTGCGTAGGTGGAGGCACGGCAAGTTACGGCGCCATGGCCTGGAGGTTTCATCCCAAGGATTTCAAAATGCTGTCGGCTTACGGCCTCGTCGCCGGGTCGACATTGGAAGATTGGCCCATCACGTAT
>DASRHX010000469.1:0-3067 GCA_035650295.1 Bryobacteraceae bacterium
CGAAGCGCATTCCGCTCGAAGGATCGTAGGGCCCGTCAACTCTATAGCCATAGATCTGCCCGGTTCTCACGCCCGGTACGAATACATGCCAGTAATGATAGGTGCGGTTGGTTGACGGATCGATGCGGATCACACGCGCAGGCCGAGCATCATCGACACCATCAAAGAGAAAAAGCTCGACCGCCGTTGCGTGCTTCGAGTAGACGCTAAAGTTTGCCCCTCCCGGAGAAAGTGTCGCTCCGAGAGGAGAACTCCGGCCTTCTGTGGTCTCTTGTGTCATTATGCTTGAAATTTCTCGCGCATTACAAAATAAAATCCGAAATTCGAATTTCGAATCCGAAACAAACAAAAAACACGCTAATACCAAATCCAAAAATCGGAATCCTAAACGAGGGAGTTTGGAATTTTGCGCTTTTCGATCATTTGGATTTGTTTCGAATTTCGGATTTCGCGTTTCGAATTTATAATTAGGCTCGATCGATACGGATTCGGAACACCGCCTGAAATCGCTCACCCGGCGAGATAAACCGGAGCCCGCGGCCGCTGGCGAGGGCGCTCGTCGGCGCTGTCATCGGCTCCAGTGCGATAAAGTCCTTGTCTTTGGGCGCGAAGACCTGCGCGTACTGATAGCCCGCGAGCAATTCCACGCGGATCTTGTAATTAGCTCCCGCGACTGAGAATGTCGTGCGCTCTTCCGTGAGCGCAAAACCATCATCGAAACTGTTGTCACCGAGTTCGTCGTTGAATCCGGCAAAGCGCTCCTCCTCACCGGTCGGGATTCCACGCCTGTCGAGTAGAAGTTTCCGCATCGCCGCTAGTTCCAGATGCCAGCTCGCGCGCGAAGGCTCTGCAAAGCCGAAGTAGGGATGAAAACCAAAGCTCACCGGGACCGGTCCCTCGGAACTTGCGACCACCGTCGTTTCCAGGGTGAGGCCGTCGGGACGAAGAGTCACCGCCAGCTCAACGCGGTGGCGAAAAGGGAAGAGGGCAAGTAGATCACTGCTGAACCAATCGAGTTGCGCCGCCATGAAGTCTTGTCGCGCTTCACGTACTACCCAACGGAGCAACGGCCATGGCACACCGTGCATGGGAAGCCCGTGTTCGTCGAAATGGAGAAGCGGCGATGACTTATCGAGCACAACTTCTTGCCCCAGAACGCGATAGCGCGGCTCAGCAAGCCGGTTCGCCCACGGATACAGAAGCGGGATTCCCGCGCTGCTCCCCCTTGCCGCAGCAGCTTCGAGATCCTCCACGCGCCTTAGGATCTCCACGCCCTGATAACGGAGCGAAGCACCGAGCATTCCGTGATCCGGCAGGAAAACGGCCTCGAGATCACCCGCAACGAGCGTGTGAGTGGTTGGGCTTTTCAGAAAATCTGACGATCGGGGAGGCGTTACCATTCTACTTCCTGCCGAGCAATTCCTTCGCAGCCGCCGCGACTTGGTCTGGCTCGAAGCCGAATTTTCTCTGGAGCTCTTTAAGTGGCGCCGAGGCACCGAAGGTCTTCATGCCGATGATACGGCCCGACGTGCCGACGTATCGTTCCCAGCCGAAAGTAGATGCCTGTTCCACCGCGACGCGCGCAGTCACCTTGGGCGGCAGCACACTGTCCCGGTACTCCTGCGTCTGATGGTCGAAGATGTCCCAGGAAGGCATCGAGACTACCCGTGAGCGGATGCCCTCAGCGAGCAACTGCTCGTGGGCCTCGACGGCGAGAATGACTTCACTGCCCGAGGCAATGAGAATCACCTCGGGGTCTCCGCCGGGGGCATCGCCGAGCACGTAGGCGCCGCGCGCGACCCCAGACGCCGCCGCGTACTTTGTCCGATCCAGAGTCGGCAAGGGCTGGCGTGATAGCGCCAGCACGGCCGGCTCGTGACGCAGTTGCAAGATATAGCGATAGGCTTCGACGACCTCGTTTGCATCACCGGGCCGCAAGGTCACCAACCCGGGGATGGCGCGCAACGACGCAAGTTGCTCTACGGGCTGATGGGTTGGGCCGTCTTCGCCGTCCCCCATGGCATCGTGGGTGAAGACGAAGATCGTCGGTAGCTCCATCAGCGCCGAGAGCCGGATCGCAGGCCGCGCGTAATCGCTGAAAATGAAGAACGTCGCACCGTAAGGCCGCAGCTTCGATAGCGACATCCCGTTAACCGTCGCCGCCATCGCGTGCTCGCGGATTCCGAAATGCAGGTTCTTGCCGCCCGGGCTTCCGGGCTCGAAATCGCCCGCGCCTTCGTAAGTCAGAGTAGTCTTATTCGACGGTCCGAGATCCGCTGAACCTCCAAAGAACCAGGGGATGTTCTGCGCAAGCACGTTCAGCGCCTTGGCCGATGCGTCCCGTCCCGCGATCCCCTTCGGATCTGCCGGGAAGACCGGGAGGTTTCGGTCCCAGCCGGAGGGAAGCTCGCGCCGCTGCATCTGATCGATCTCGGTCGCGCAGTCGGGATACTTGGCGCGATACGCAGTAAAGAGTTCTGTCCATTCTTGCCGGGCCTTCGCACCGCGCGCTCCGATACCAGCGGCAAAGTGTTCGTAGACGCCGTCGGGCACAAGAAACTTCGCATCTTCCGGCCAGCCGTAGAACTTCTTAACGAGGCGGACTTCATCCTCGCCCAGAGGTTCGCCGTGCGCGGCAGCGGTGTCCTGTCGATGCGGCGACCCATAACCAATGTGGCTGTCCAGAACAATGAACGTTGGCCGATCACTCGTCTTGTGAAAGATGTCTATGGCGTGCTCGATGCGCTCGATATCGTTGGCGTCGCCTACACGCAAAACATTCCATCCATAAGCCAGAAATCGCGCCTCGACGTCCTCTGTAAAAGTGATGCGCGTTTTTCCCTCGATGGTGATGTGGTTGTTGTCGTAGATCCAGCAAAGGTTGTCGAGACCCAAGTGACCGGCCAGTGACGCTGCTTCCGACGCGACGCCCTCCATCAGACAGCCGTCTCCACAAACCGCATAAACGTTGTAATCGAATATATCGAAATCCGGCCGGTTGAAATGACTGGCGAGCCACTTCTCTGCGATTGCCATGCCGACACTCGTGGCGACGCCCTGTCCCAGG
>DASRHX010000470.1:0-2336 GCA_035650295.1 Bryobacteraceae bacterium
CTTTAAGAGATTCAACCGCTGCGGGAGGGATGGATTCGCCGGTTTGGCGGATGACGTCGGCGGTCACTTCGACGCGGTTCCAATCGATCTTGACGCCGCAGGCATCGATGACACGAGTGGTGGCGTCGGCGACTTCGGGACCAATGCCGTCGCCGGGGATGAGGGTCACGTTGTGGGTCACAGGCTCCTATTATGACAGCGCGCAAACGCACCCTACGCCCTTGCGCGGCTTGGCGCTGTGCGCTCATGACAGCGTGCGCAATGGGACCAGAATTCGCATCGCCGCGTTCGGATTCATTCTGCTCCTCGCTGGGGTCTACCGAACGACGACCGGGGCTTACTCGTGGACGAACTCGCGCGGCCTGCCTATCGATGCGGGATTGGTCATTGCAATAGGCCTCGTGGTTCTCCTCTTGGCAGCGATCCCGAATTCCTGGTTCGAAAGGGCGTCAAAGCGCCGGTCTCCACGCTAGAACGCATGGCACAATGAGAGGTCATGGCGAAAATTCAACGCGCTCTGTTGAGCGTCACCGATAAAACAGGATTGGCCGAGTTTGCGAAGGCGCTGGCGGGGCTGGGGGTGGAACTGATTTCAACGGGCGGGACGTCGAAGCTGCTGCGCGAGGCGGGGCTGACGGTGAAAGACGTTGCCGAGGTGACAGGCTTTCCGGAGATGCTCGATGGGCGAGTGAAGACGATTCATCCGCGGGTCGCCGGCGGCGTATTGGCGATGCGTTCGAAGCCCGAACACATGGCGGCGATCGCCGAGCATGGGATTCCACAAATCGACATGGTCGTGGTGAATCTGTACCAGTTCGAAAAGGTGGCGGCGAAGGCGGGCGTGGAGCGCGAGGAGTTGATCGAGAACATCGACATCGGCGGACCGACGATGATTCGCGCGGCGGCGAAGAACTGGCAGGACGTGGCAGTGGTGACGTCGGCGGGGGATTATACCGCGCTGGCGGCGGAGTTGCAGGCAAACGGGGGAGTGTTGAGCGCGGCGACGCACTGGCGGCTGATGGTGGCGGCGTTTGAACTGACAGCCTCGTACGACCGGGCGATTGCGGCGAAGTTGCGGACGTTGGGCGCGGCGGCCGAAGAATTGCCCCCGGTGTTGGATGTGAAGTTGCCGCTGATGATGCCATTACGGTACGGCGAAAATCCGCACCAGAAGGCGGCGTTATATGGGACTGGCGAGTCCGGAATTGCCGGTGCGCGGCAGTTGCAGGGCAAGGAACTGAGCTACAACAACCTGGTGGATTTGGACGCGGCGTGGCAGTTGATTCAGGAGTTCGACGGGACGGCATGCGCGATCATCAAGCACACGAATCCGTGCGGGTGTGCCGAGGGCGCGACGGTGGCCGAGGCGTATCAGCGGGCACTGGAGGCCGATCCGATTTCCGCCTTTGGCGGCGTGTTGGCTTTCAACCGGGTGGTGGACGCGGCGGCCGCGGCCGAAGTGGCAAAGTTGTTCACCGAAGCGATTGCGGCGCCCGGCTACACGGATGAAGCGCTGGCAGTGTTCGGGGCGAAGAAGAATTTGCGTCTGCTGCAAGTGGCCGCGGGCGGCAGTGAGGATTTGGTTGTGAAGTCGATCAGCGGGGGCATGCTGGTGCAGACGGCGGACACAGCGCGACTGGACCGGTCGAAGGCTGTGGTGCGGTCGAAACGCCAGCCGACCGAGGAGGAGTGGCGGGCGCTGGAGTTCGGTTGGAAAGTGGTGAAGCACGTGAAGTCGAATGCGATCGTGTATGCACGGGCGGGGCAGTTGGTGTCGAGCGGGGCGGGGCAGATGAGCCGCGTGGATTCGGTGAAGGTGGGCGCGATGAAGGCGGTGCTGCCAGTGAAGGGGACCGTGCTCGCGAGCGATGCGTTCTTCCCGTTTCCCGATGGCGTCGTGGAGGCGGCCGGCCATGGGATTACGGCGGTGATTCATCCGGGCGGGTCGGTGAAGGATGAAGAGGTAATTGCGAAGGCGGACGAGTTGGGGCTGGCGGTAGTGCTGACGGGCGTGAGGCACTTCAGGCATTAGGGCGAGCGATCATAGCCGCGCGCCTGCTTTGTTGCGAGTTGAGGGTGCTGCCGGAACTAGAAGAGTGCTTGCTCGTGGCTAAGGAGACCATGATTGACGAGTTGCGTCTCAACCGCCAATTCTGAAACACCAAATCGCTCCGCAGCCTCTTCAACCAGTTCGGGAGAATAGTCCCCATCCAGGAAATCTGTGAGTGTTTCGATTGGACAGAGAAATTCAGCTGCAAATGAACGCTGGATCTTCTGCCGCGAGGACTTCGAATCTGTTGCTGGCAACCAAGTTTCGGCCGCTGGCACCAAGGACT
>DASRHX010000471.1:0-5370 GCA_035650295.1 Bryobacteraceae bacterium
CCGACGACATCGACGAATTCGGCGGCGAAGCCGAGCTGACTTTCGATACAGCCGGCGATTTCGAATACTTCTGCCGGCACCATCCGGAGATGGAGGGGGTGGTTCACGTTGTGCCGGGCGGTCTCACCCCGGTGACAGTGACCATTGTGCCCGGACCGCCGATGGCGTTTTCTCCAGCCGCGATTACGGTGGGCGTTGGCGGCACGGTGACATGGATCAACAACACCAGTACGCATCACACGGTGACCTCCAAGCAGGGCGCGTCGATTACGACGCACTGCATCAACGGCCGCGGCTTTGTTGGCAACACCCCGACCATCGCCGGACGAAGCGGCCAGCGCATCCGCTGGTACGTGTTCAACCTGGACACCAGCCCCACCTGGCACAACTTCCATCCGCACGCGATGCGCTGGAAGTTCGGCGGGGAGTACCTCGATATCCGCAGCATGGGGCCGGCCGAATCGTTCGTCGTGGAAAGCCAAATCCCGCCGGTGCTATTGCTGACGGCCGATGAGGAAAAGGCACAGCAACCGGAGCACCGCCCGCCCGGCGCAACGCTACGCCCTCTGAAGGGCGACTTCCTCTTTCACTGCCACGTGCATCATCACATGATGAACGGGATGGTGGGACTGGTGCGCGCGCGCCAGAGCGTGTGGCTGACCGACGACATGGCGCACGAAATCTCGCATCGCTCGGGCCTGCCGCTCGACGACGGGAGTAACACGTGTCCGGATGTCGATCCGCATCCGTGCCGCGGCCACGGCGGCGGCCGGTGGGAGGAAATACCCGGGACGCCGGAAGTACTGTTGATGCATTCGGTCCTGCTTCCCGGCACGCAGCGCGTTCTGTTCTGGGGCCGGACGCGCGCCGACCAATCGCGCTTGTGGGACTACTCAACCCCGGCCGGCGCCTACCTGGCGCCCGCCAACCAGCCAGCCGACTCTCCGGGTCTCAACGCCGCCTCATCGGATATGTGGTCGGCGGAGCACACGATTCTGGACACTCCGGCCGGCACGGTGCTGATCCACGGCGGCTTTTCGCCAAACAAGGCGTTTGTCTTCGATCCGGCGTCGCGCATGTGGACTCGCGTGGGGGATACCGCCGGAGACCGGTTCTACGCCACAACTCTGACGCTAGGCGACGGCCGGGCGGCGACAGTCTACGGTGGCTTAGTGCCGTCGAAATCGGTGGAGATCTATACCCACGGAGTGGGTTGGGCGGCGCCGATCGCGATGCCGGTCAGCATGAACCATCACCAATACTATCCGTGGACCTATCTGTTGCCCGATGGACGGTTGTTCATCGGCGGGCCGCACGATCCGACGCACCGCTTCGATCTGGCCGCGCCGGCGGCGGCCGAGTCTTTTGCGACCATTCACGGCAACCGCAGCACTGGCGGCGAAAAGGGCACGTCAGTGCTGCTGCTGTTGCGGCCGCCCGATTACAAGCCGATTGTGTACATCATCGGCGGTAATACCGCGGCGACGGAGAAGACCGCCGAGACGATCGACTTGTCGGCAGCGACTCCCGCCTGGACCGCGTTACCAGACCTGAATGTGCCGCGCGCACAGCAGTTCACGGCGACGCTACTGCCCGATGGCCGTGTGTTCATCGCCGGCGGCGTGACCGGCGGCTTGGATGGAGGCCCGTGCGAGATCTTCGATCCGAAGAATCCCGGGGCGGGGTGGGTGCTGGGTCCCAACATGAAATACGTCCGCACCTACCATTCGTCGTTCCTGCTGCTTCTGGATGGAAGCGTTCTCGGAGGCGGCGCTCCCCCGGACGCGGACCCGCCGGCTGTCTACACTCCGCACGAGCGCTTTTTCCCCGAGTACTCCGATACGCTGCGCCCCGTGATAAGCAACGCGCCGGCAGCGATCAACTATGGCGGCGCTTTCGCGCTTGACACGCCGAACGCCGCCGATATCACTGAGGTAGTACTCCTGCGCGCCGGCGCGGTAACGCATGGCTTCAACATGTCGCAACGCGGCATCGAACTCGTGATCGCCGGCATCGGCGCCGGCACTTTGAACGTTGAGTCTCCTCCACAAGCCAACCTGGCGCCGCCCGGTTGGTATTTGCTGTTCATCCTGAACTCGAGCCGTGTTCCTTCGATGGGACGATGGGTGCGGGTAACACCGTGACGCTCACCGCACTGCCCGGCGATGTGCCAATCAGCCGCTTGTCGTCGGCGCCAGGAACTACGCCATGACCGAGAGGGTCGTGATATTCAGAAGAATATTTCGCAAGCCCATTGATTGAATTCTCTCAAATCGATGTCTCAGAGCTCCACTCGGCGCAGCCGTAGGGCATTTGCGATCACGGACACAGAACTGAAGGTCATAGCGGCGCTCGCGATCATCGGGCTGAGAAGGAGTCCGAAAAAGGGATACAGAGCGCCAGCCGCGATTGGTACCCCTGCGGCGTTGTAGAAGAAGGCAAAGAACAGGTTCTGCCGGATATTTCGCATCGTCGCTTGGCTTAGCTTTCGTGCACGAGCTATGCCTCGCAGATCTCCTTTTACCAGAGTGACCGCAGCGCTCTCCATGGCCACATCGGTCCCGGTTCCCATAGCGATGCCTACGTCAGCCTGCGCAAGCGCCGGCGCATCGTTCACGCCGTCTCCGGCCATAGCTACCTTGTTGCCCTGCGTTCGGAGGCGCTTGATCGCCTCGATTTTCTGTTCGGGTAGAACCTCGGCTTCGACGTCATCAATTCCGAGTTTTCGAGCAACTGCGTCTGCAGTCGCTCGGGCGTCGCCAGTAACCATAACGATACGCAGTCCGGCTTCATGCAGCAGCGTGATGGCTTCAGGAGTAGAAGGCTTGATTGGGTCAGCGACACCGAGAAGCCCTGCCGCCTGTCCATCCAAGGCAACCAGCATTACGGTTTGCCCATCGCGTCGAAGTCCTTCGGCGCGACTCACAAGCGATTCGGCTTTAACTCCAAGTGCCTCGAGAAGTCGAGCGTTGCCAACCGCCACATTGTGGCCGTCAACACTGCCGGTCACCCCTTTTCCAGTTATGGATTTGAAATCGGTGACGCCAGTCAAGGAAGCCCCACGTCCCTCGGCGCCAGCGACAATCGCCTGGGCCAACGGATGTTCGCTTGCACGTTCCAAGCTCGCAGCCAGGCGGAGCAACTCGTGCTCATCGTTGTTAGGTGCAAGAACTACGGAGACCAGCTTTGGCTTCCCCTCGGTAAGTGTCCCAGTTTTGTCCACAACGAGCGTGTTGACTTTCTCTAAAGTTTCCAGCGCCTCCGCATTGCGAATCAGTACACCGGCCGCCGCTCCCCGGCCTGTCGCTACCATGATGGACATTGGAGTGGCAAGTCCAAGCGCACAGGGGCAGGCGATGATGAGGACCGCGACCGCATTCACGAGCGCATGAGCCATTCGCGGTTCCGGTCCGAAAGTTGACCACAGGATAAATGTAAGCACTGCAATGACGATGACGGCGGGTACAAACCATCCCGCAACCACATCTGCCAAGCGTTGAATAGGCGCTCGTGTGCGCTGGGCCTCTCCCACCATTCGCACGATTTGTGAGAGCACGGTGTCCGCGCCGACTCGTTCGGCGCGCATAACTAAGCTTCCAGTACCGTTAACTGTGCCACCGGTGACCTTGCCGCCGGCCGCCTTCTCCACGGGAATGGATTCGCCGGTAAGCATTGACTCATCAACGTTGCTCGCTCCTTCAAGAACGATGCCATCGGTGGGCACCCGCTCGCCTGGCCGCACGCGCAGGCGCATCCCTACCTGAACCCGGTCAAGTGGAATGTCCTCCTCGCGGTTGTCCTCACGGAGAACTCTCGCGGTTTTCGGCGCGAGTCCCAAGAGACTCTTGATCGCGCTGGACGTTTGGCTTCTGGCTCGAAGTTCAAGAACCTGCCCCAACAACACAAGCGTGACGATGACCGCCGCCGGTTCGAAGTAGACCGCGAGTGCTCCCGTGTGGTGGTCGCGAAACGATTCGGGAAACAGGTTGGGGAACAGCGTCGCGGCGACACTGTATACATAGGCCGCACCGGTGCCAAGAGCGATCAGCGTGAACATGTTCAGGTGCCGGTTCACAACCGACAGCCAGCCACGAACGAAGAACGGCCAGCCGCCCCACAGCACCACGGGAGTGGCAAACACGAATTGCACCCAAAGTAGCGCGTTCGACCCAATGAACGTTTGCAGCGGTTTCCCTGGCAAAAACTCGGATATCATCAGCGCAAGAATAGGGATGGTCAAGACAACGGAAACCCAGAATCGGCGTGTCATGTCGACCAGCTCGGGATTTACCTCCGCGCTTGCGACTACACGCGGCTCCAACGCCATGCCGCAGATTGGGCATGAGCCGGGTTCACCGCGCACAATTTCCGGGTGCATCGGGCAGGTGTATTCGGTCTTCGTGCTTGGCGGAACGATAGTAGCTGGTTCCAGGGCCATTCCGCACTTTGGGCAGGTGCCTGGACCCATCTGACGCACTTCCGGGTCCATTGGGCATGTGTATTCCACCTGCGTACCAGCCTCAGCATGCGGCGGCGCCCCGGACGGCGGAACGTAGCGGTCGGGGTCAGCCTGAAATTTGGTCAAGCAGCTTGGGCTGCAGAAGTAATATTTCGTGCCTTGATAGGTGTCAGTGTCCGCCGCGTCCTCCGGGGTTATCGTCATCCCGCAGACTGGATCGACAACTCCAGGTGTGATGGCTTTGGTCGCATTGCCCTCATGCTGTTCGGCCATGTGCGCGTTTTCTCCTTCTTGCGGCTGATGGTTTTAATGGTCATCACGGGGTGTGACGCCCAAGGCCGCCGCCAGTAAGGTGGTGGATGACAAACAACAATCCTAGGACGATGACGCACCAGGCAATAAGCTCCATCGCGAGATACACCGCGCGCACCATCTGCGGATTCTGGCTGGTGAGACCAGCGACGGCGAGAGCGAGGAAACCAGCGACTAAGCCCAACCAGCCGACCGACGAAGTGACGTGCGCCGTAAGCGCGAACTTGCGTACAAGAGGTGTCATTGCCTTGATCTTGCGTTAGCCTTGCAGATCATCACCTAAAGCCGGATTGCCCTCATCCCGTCACTTCTTTGCATACTGGCCCGGGTTTTCGTCGAACTTCTTCTTGCAACCGGCTGAACAGAAGTAATACGTCTTGCCCTGATACTCGCTTTGTCCGGCTGCTTTCTTCGGATCAACTTCCATTCCGCAAACAACATCTTTCTGCATTTGCATTCTCCTTTTTGATTAAGTTCACCGCAGTGCCTTGCGCAACGGCCGTTCGTCCGGGCGGCGACCTGCACAGCATATGGCAAGTTGGCCATCGACCGGTACCGCCGGGAGGCCACGTACCCCGCGTTCTTCAGCGCTCTTGGCG
>DASRHX010000472.1:0-6481 GCA_035650295.1 Bryobacteraceae bacterium
CGTATTGCTGGCCGCCTTACCTGCCAGGACACGAACGGCCTGGGGACCTCTGGTGAGCGTGTGTGGAAGCTCCACTTCGATGCGGTAGACGCCGGTGGCGCCGGGCAGCAGACGCGCGGAGAGGGGAGTAACCGTGGCGTCGCCGATTTGGACCTCGACGGGGACCCGCACGGATAGTGGAGGATCGTAAGGAGCGTATTGGCCGGCCGCAATCGTTCCGTTGACTTGTCCGAGTCCAGTGAGATCGATGCTGATGCGCTCGCCAGAAGCGGCAGGAGACCAGGCGGAAACCATCGTGCCATCTGCGTGCAGGATGAGCGGTGTGAGTTCGCCGCCGAGCGAAATGAGAAAGATGGCTGGGGCGACGCCGTTGATGGTGACCGGAGCGTTGGCAGTTCCATTGCGCGTGCTGATGCGCAGAGTTCCAGCGCCCTGTACGTCGAAGGGCAGTTGCGCGTTGATCTGAGTGGCTGAGACGTACAGGAGTGGAAGTGGCCGGTCGTTGATTTCCACGGTCACATCGGCGAGAGTGGTCGGCAGCGGAAAGGGGGCGGCGAGATCCTCGGCGGCGAGGTGGTGGCCGAAGATTGCAATGAGACTTCCAGAAGCGAGATCAGGGGTAAACGATGCGGCGTTCACGATCGCCCCGGCGGACAGCTCCGGTGGCGGGGCGAGCGTGTACTGGTCAATCACGCGTCCAGCCGCATTGAGGGCTGTGAGCCTGAGCTGTGAGCCCTCCACAACGGCACGTACAAAATGATGCTCGGACTGGCTGAAGGCGATGGCCGGACGCGGCGGCACGGGATAGAGGGCGGCTCCTCCTCCGCCGGTGGTGATGTACACGGTACCGGGGCCGGAGTAAGCTGGCTCGCCGCCGCGCATGGGAAATGTGCGCTGATAGCTGTGCTCATGACCGCTGAACACCAGCGAGACATTGTGCCGGTCCAGTATAGGCGCAATCCGGTCGCGGACTATGACACTGCCCGGACTGTTCTCGTGGTGACCGCTCGCGAAGGGTGGATGGTGGAAATAGACAATTCTCCAGAAGGCCCGGCTATTGGCCAAATCGTTCTCGAGCCAGGCCAGCATTTCGTCGAGAGCGTCGGGAGAGCCGGCGGTTGGGGAATTTGTGTCCAGCGAAATGAAGTGGACGCCGCCCCAGTTGAATGAGTAGTAGCGGCCGCGAGCGTTGGGGGGAACGGTTTCAGTGGGCAGGAAGTGCGCGGCAAAATAGGGCGCTCCGTTTTGCGTTTCGTAGTCGTGGTTGCCGAGACTGGGGAAGAATGGCATGCGCGCCATGAGTCGCCGATAGATGTCAAAATAGAACGCCTGCTGTTCGGCGTAGCCACCGTTGGGGTAGACAATGTCGCCCGTATGAAGGACCAGCGAGGCCTTCTCCTGCTCCATGCGGGCTGCCAACAGGCGCTGCACTTCGCTGCCCGTGCCGGAGTCGCCGAACACAAGAAAGCCGAGGGGGCCTGGACCGGAAGTGCCGAAGGAAAGCTCCACGCCTTGCGGCAGGTCGAGACTGACACCGTCGACGGTGACGCCGCAGCGGTAGACGGCGTTGGCGCTCAGGCCGGTAAGATCGGCCTGGAATTGGTGGTAGGTGAATCCAATTCCCGTGACCGCCGCACTAAATTCGCGGCTAGGCGCAGGCGCTCGGACGGTGGTGGTTGCATTGGCGCTGGAGGAGCACTCCACGGCGCCCTGTCCGCCGTCGAGTGTGGTCCAGAGAATGGATGCCCGGTCGGGGCCTACGTTCTGGAGGTACGGCGACCGAATGAGTGTAGCAGCGGGCGCGGTAAGGGCAAGACTAAGTGCTGCCAGCAACCTGCGAACATGTTTCTCCCCCATCCGGATTCTCCCCGTTTCACTGCGCGTTTGTCGTCACAACCAGCGGCGGGGATTCCTTGCCTGCCATGACAACGGTGAGCAGAGTAGCCGGCCCCTCGACGGCTCCTTCCGGAACGAGGATGTTGATCTGATAGACGCCGGCGAGTCCGGGTGTGAGCCCTGAGAACGTCACGGCGGCGGGAAGCTCACCGAATTTCACGGCGGGAACTTCCATAGTTCCAACTGGTGGGTTGGTGGGGGCCGGTTGACCGGACGTCACAGCTCGAGTGACGGCTCCGAGCCCTGTGGCGAAGACCACGAGCGAGTCGCCGGGATGCGCAGGCCGTTCGGCCGAAACAGGAGCACCATTGGCGAACGCAACAGCGAGCAAAGTAGGGTGGGCTGGTCCAACCGCGGCAGAGAGTGTGCGACTATAGGCGCCGCCCGAGGCGACCGTAATGGTGGCCGAGCCCGGCTCCGTTTCCCAAGGCACTTGCAGATTGATCTGCGACGGCGAGACAAACAGCAGCGGAGCGGCGGCGCCATTGACGAACACGGTCGTGCCGTCAAGGTCGGTGGGTAGTGGAAAGGCGCGAGACTCCATCTTTGTCCGTGCCAGGTTTTGGCCAAAGATGCTGAGCAGCGAGCCTGGGACCAGCACGGCCGGGCCTTCCTCGGAGACGGGCCCGACGGCGAGCAGCCGAGGTGCGTCGGGTGGAAGTTCAAACGACGCCTCGGCGAGTTGGCGGCGCACAATGTCGCCGCGGCGGCGAGTGAAGTCGATGATTCGGGCAATCTCCTCCGTGAAGTCCTCAACCGAGCACCGGCGTGGCTCCACCCAGAAGGGATTGGGGCAACGCTTCACAGGATCGTCCCGCACCGCATCGAGCACCTGTTCGGACGCACGGACGATCTCCTGTTCGAGCCAGCCACCTGCACCGCCCGCCAGAGCGGCGCTGCGCCAGAGCGCTTCCATGTATGCCTGACGCAACGCCGGGGACTCGAAAGCGCGGCGGGTCAGCACGTTTTCCGACGTGCCACGCCAAATGGAGTCGTTGATGTCGAAGAAGGTTTTGTCCTTGTCCCAAGGGATGAACTGAAACTTGCTCTTATTAGTGAACTGGTACAGGTAAAAATTGGCCAAACCATTGTAGGAGAGGAGGCCGTCTGCTTCGCCGAAGAACATTTCGACGGCCAGCTGAGTGAGGAAGTGTTTCAGATCGAGGAATGGAGACAGGACACTCCCGAACTGATCGCTCGGCGCTTCATTCACTGTGCGCACCATCTCGATCAGGCCGGCGGGATTGGGGTCCAATTCGTGCGTTTGGGGCTGGAAGGGCAGTGGCACGTAGAGGGACGGACCGGGCCCGAGATACTCGAAACGATATGGACCAGAGTATTCGTACTCGTATAGGTAGCCACCGTCCTCGTCGAAATTTCTGCGGAGGAATGGCTTGTCGATGGACTCGACGATGAGGTAAAGCCCGGCGTAATCGTTGTTGATGTAGAGGCGGACGTGCGCGGTGCGGGGCGCGGCGATACCCATGCGTGAGTACAGCGACATCACCATCCGCTCCTTCACCATGGAGGCGTCGTAGACGAGATTTTTCAGGCGAACGGATTTGAGGCCAAGGAATTCCTGCCCTGGGTCGTAGCGATTGAAGTCGACCCGCAGTGCCGGTTTCACTTCATTGCGCGTGCCGAGCCCGGCCGAGCGGATGCCGGCATCGATCGCGATCCCGCGCCATTCGAAAGCGCAGGGATAGTAGGTGTTGCTGCGGTAGTCGTCCTTCAGCTTCTGCCAGTCCGATGGGTGGACGCTGAGACGAATCTGGTGCAGGACGTTGGGGGCGAACAGATCGTCACTTGTAGGCGGCACATCGCAGAGGACGATGGATGGCGCCAACAGGAGCACAATGAGCGACGGTGAGATTCGGTACGCAATCGGGATTCTCATGACGGGTTCCTCATAGGTCAAACTGCAGACGGCAGAGCCGGGTCCAGAAGCGGCTTCGGCCGGGAATGGGGCTGCGAACGGTGTCTTCGACGGTTTCGCGAACGGCATTCACCTGGATGCGGACGTGGCGATTGACCACCCAATTGGCGCCGAAGGTGACAGCGCGGTCACTGTTGCCCAAGATGTTGCGGGCGCGTGAGCTGCGGGACGGAGCGCCGGTATGTTCATCGGACCCGAAGCGCAGTTGCTCGTAACGAACACCGACCTGGACCATTCCTGGGCCCGTGCTCCCGTAGAGGCTTTGGAGGAAATTGGCGTGTTTGGCTCGCTTTTGGTTTCTGCTGTCGGCGACTGTCCACAGACCGCTGAGATACCAGCCGCGAGAGACAAGGTTGGGAATATCGTTGCCGCTGACGCCCTGGCCTAAGCGCTGGTCGCTGACTTGGATGTATTCGCCTTTGACCGCCAGCGGACCCTGCTTCCACTTCAACTCGGTTCCCAAGCGGAGGCGCTGCCCGTTCACGTCGAGGCGATGGAAGAAGTACTTCTGCGCCGCCGTGCGGCCGCGGAGGCTATTGGCGCCTTCTTCGACGCTGCCGGTTGTTGCGGCGGCACCGAGTTCGAGGTTCCGGAGAAACGCGGGTAGATTGACGGTTCGCGCAGGAGTTAGCGTCAGCCGCGCCACAAAGGTGGTTCCAGCAGCGCGCTCGTTATCCGGGATGCGCGCGTTATCTCCGTCATGGCGGAAGAGGCCGGCTTCGAAGCTGAGAGCCTTGTCCAACAGGCGCCCATGAGCCATGACGCCGGTGTCGCGGCCGGGAGCGAGATAAGCGCTAATACCGGCGCGGTAGATGAAGTCGAGTTGAGTGGGTCCTGTAAGCTGCTCCATTCCGAACGGCATTTTGAAGCGTCCGGCCTTCACTTGAACACGGCGGAAGCCGCGCCAATTGACAAAGGCATCCTTCCACGGATTCTGCGTGCTGGAGAGTTCGCGTTCCAGCTCGAATTCGAGGGATTGAAACAGGCGGCCCTCGATGCCGACTCGGGCTCGATTCAAATCGTGGAAACCTTCCTCGGTCGACAGGTCAGGGGAGAAAGTGCGGAAATCGTTCTGCATCTTGAATCGGAAATCGATGCGCAGCAACTCGCCAAAACGGAGAGACGGGTGCTTGGCGGCGGTGAATCTCAACGCCGCCTGAGACCGCGGCTCGATCATGCCACTTTCGGGCGTAGTTTCGCTCCGGAGAGTGGAGAGAGGGATCGCTGCCAATAACCAACAGAAGCTGTGCAGGGTCATGAGGCACGCTCCGTTGCGGCCCAGACCTTGCCGGACAGCTCACAAAACAGGCCGCTCAACTTCTTGATGCAAGCGGCATCGCGGATGACGACGGAGAGCTCACGGCGCAAGTCAAGGCTCGGCGTGGAAAGCGCCATGCTGCCGACGATTGCCGCCGACTCGTCGATGAGGATCAACTTCCCATGCGAGAGCAAGCCTGCAAGGGCCCGGTGCTCCAACGTCTCAACGGTGACGCCAGCGGCTCGCCGAGATTGCAGCAGTTCGACGATCCACGGATCGCTGATGCGGTGGTCGATGATTCGGATGCTCCGCCGCGCTTCCAGCAGCACGGCGCCGATGCCGGCGCGCGCACGCTCCGGGCCGATGACTAGCCGGCTGCTGACACATTCCGAGAACGAAATGCCCGACGGATTGGAATCGGCTTCGAACAGGCTATGCAGGCCATTGACGACACCGGGATCGCGCGTGGTGAACACGAAATCGCACGTGTCGCGGAAACATTTGCGGGTTAGATTCAACGAGGCGATCAACGCGACTGTGTGGTCGGCCACGATGTATTTCGCGTGATATTTGATGCCCGGACGGGAATAACGGCGGACGCGCACGCCCATGCTCTCGAGCAACGCGCTGAGGTCTTCCAGTTTGAGCCGCCAGCCGCGTGCACGTGGAGTGAGCAAGGCGTCGACGGTCACGCCCCGATCCACTGCCGCGGCCAGCTCTCGGAGCACTCTATAGTCAGTGCAGCGGAACATCGAGAGGATAAGCCGCTCCCTCGCAGAGCGAATCACGCGCACGATGGTGTCGCGACGGCCAGAAGGCTCGAAGCAGACACGCTCCTGCGGATTCGCGAATCCAGTACTTACTAAATGGACGTTAGTCGCCATTGCCGCCTCCCTCTTTCCTGGGTGCATGCCACGCCACAGACTTGATGCACCCACTGCCGTTCAGGAAGTGAGTGCTGACTTCGTTCAACGAGGTACGGGGGCCGAGCGTTACGCTGTACTTTCTGACCGCCTCGGGGCTTTGGGAAAATTCGCGCGGTTCAAAGGTGAGAGCATGCCGCGCGAAGACTTCCTGCACGTGCGCGACGGGAAACTCGGGCACTTTGGCCACGAGTTCGAGAGACATCATACGTGGGGATGGCTCGGCTGCGGCGTCCAGTACAGTCAAAAGCAGGCAGAGAAATGCGGTGCCGGTGGCCGCGATGGTGAACGCACCCAGACCACAAGCTCCGCCAAGACCCAGGAGAGCGAAGAGTATCGTCGTGCTCTGTGGGTCCTTTACAGGAGTGCGAAAACGGATGAGGCTTGCGCCGCCCAACAGTCCAAGCGCGCGAGACAGCGAATCTCCGACCACAATGACCGTAAGTGCCGCCGCGACGCACAGCACGA
>DASRHX010000473.1:0-2219 GCA_035650295.1 Bryobacteraceae bacterium
TTTTCGAGACCGGCCCCCTCGCCAATGGGGTTTGCGCTTCCATGGGATTTACGGCTGTGTTTGGTGCCCCTCGCTGGATTCGAACCAGCAACCTCCGCGTTCTGAGCGCGGCACCTCTACCGATTGGGCTACAGGGGCAGTTAGGGGATGGAGATGGACAAGCGCGTTAAGGCACGCGCGGGCGACCGCTCAGCGTAAATAGCGTGAGCGCGAACTAAGTCGGGATAGGGTCGCGATTCGGTCCATGGGCAGCGATATAGTTCGCGGCCGTGTCAGGGTCAAGCTCGAAGCTCTTAAAAGCTCTCTTCCTGGCTAGCATCAGGGCGGCGGTGAACCGCGCAGTCGGAAGCGATCCGCCCAGGATAGCGAATGCGGTGTAGCGCGAAGTGAGCGAGGACGAAGACACATTGCGACGCTGGTGGCGGGCGCCGGAATAGTGGCTGCTCGTGGCGGCGGCGCTCGTATCAATGTTCGGAGTGGTGTGGTGGATTGTCGTGCCGCTCACCTTGGCAGGACTGTCGGTCTCGAGCCTGCCGAAATACATCGAGCTGTGGCCACGCGGTGAAGCGAGAATTCCAGATCAGGATTTGGCAAGAAGGGGCGATGTGTAATCTCTTCGGTGAGAACGAGCCGCGGGGCGCTGGCGCGCAAATTCGGGCTGTCGGACAACCGCATGGCAGCCTTCGAGCCGTTGCCGGCCAACTTTCCCGGACACATGGCGCCGATCATCAAGCAGAGTGCCGATGGCGAGCGAGAGCTGGTGTTGCGCAGCTGGGGCTTCGTGCTGCTGCGTTTTGGCTATGCGCCGAAACGCGTGACACACGCGACGACAAGGTGCAGCCGAAGTTCTGGAAGGACAGCTTTGAGAAGCGGCGCTGCCTGGTGCCGGCGAGGGCCCGCAGCAATCCTTCCCCGATCTTCCGGTCCTTGAACCACTGCTCCGATTCCATCATTGAGGGCCGCTCCAGGCGCTCCTGGCCGCACTTCGCCATGACTTCGGACAGCTGCGTGATGATGTGATCCAGTTCCTTGTTCTGCGGCGTCTTCAACGCACCGGGTGGGACCTTGCCGAACCGCCTCCTTGGGGCAGGCCAGTTCGAGCACCAGTCCGTACGTCGTCCTGCCGTTGGCAAATGCCACCTATGTCAAATCTTCCTTATCGAAGCCGGATTGCACAATGTGCATCCGCTGGGGATCTGACGCATTGATGAGGGCCGAATGCTTCATCGGGCGTGCCGGTCAGCCAGGTGTGGTAGTCCGCTTCGCTTGTCAGAAGCGCCGGGCTGCGCTCGTGATTGATCGTGCTCGTGAGCGTGTTGGGGAGCGTCGTCATGAACGAGAAGACCTCGATGTCGACGTTCGGCCCCGCCTTCTTGATCGGCCCTTTCCACTGCCGGTAGATACCCGCGAATGCGAACAACGGCGGCGGTTCGTCGGCCTTCAGCGCGAACCAGTGCCACCTAGCCGGCTTCGCCTCATCGGGCTCGCAGAAGGCCGTCGCGCGGAAAAGGTCGGCGCGCAGGCGGAGTGGTGGAAGACAGTGGCGCTCTCCACGTTCAACAGCTTGGCGAGGGCCGCCTTTCTGCTTGGCAATGTTCTGCGCTGGTTGTGGTGAAATTCACCTTCGTGCTCGGGGGTCACGTCGTGTGTTCGGTCTGCTGCCTCGAAAAGGGCGCAACTTGATCAGCTAGCGTGCTTCATGAGATCGCCTTGCAAAGCCAGGTGGCACCTTCTGCCACTGGTTACCCATGATGCCTTTGCTCAGCCCGTGCTCGAAAAGCTTTACCATGTAGGTGCGATCGAAGGGCACAGTGTAGGGATGCGTGAAGTCATCGCCAATGAGAGCAAGATTGAAATCGATGCGATCGCGCCGCGTCGTCGTGTAGATGCGGTAGATGTCTCCGACCCCGTTGCTCGTGATCATCGTTTGGACGGCGCGCCCGGCAATGGAAAGAGTCTTGCGCTCCACCTTTTCAGGCGAGGGCGACGCGCGACCATTGCGGATGATGTAGGCGGCGGGCCGTGCGGAAGCATCGCGCCGCAAGATGCTGCCGAGCTGGAGCGAGGGCGGGTAGAGGAAGACCTGGGAAACGGTGCCGCCATCGACGTGCATTTCCTGATGCTTGGCCTTGTCAAGCATCACGTCGATCATGACCGGCGGGAAGATGCCTGGTATCGCCGCCGATGCCAGCGTGATCTTGCGCACGAGGTCGAGGCGT
>DASRHX010000474.1:0-5275 GCA_035650295.1 Bryobacteraceae bacterium
ATCGCCGCCGCATTTCTCGCCGGCATGGTGATTCTCGGCACCAGGCTGCTCCCCGCGCTTCTCCACAAAATTGCCCTATGGGGGTCACGAGAACTGTTCCTGGTCGCCGTCGTTGCCGCCGGCGTCGGAACCGGTTACATCGCGCACATGATGGGGCTCTCGTTCGCGCTAGGGGCATTCGTTGCCGGCGTCGTGATGAGCGAATCCGAACTCAGCCATCAAGCATTCAGCGACGTCGTCCCGCTGCGCGACATTTTTGGACTTCTCTTCTTCGTCTCGGTCGGAATGCTGCTTGAACCCAACTATCTTTTCGCTCACGCCGGGCGAGTCGCCGCCACCGTCGGCGCCATCATTGCCGGCAAGGCCGTTCTCTTCTTTGCGCTCGCATATGCATTCGGCTACCGCAACATGGCCCCTTGGATCATCGGATTGGGCCTTGCCCAAGTCGGTGAGTTCAGCTTCGTGCTTGCCCGCAGCGGTCTCGCAACGGGCATGCTCTCCAAAAGCACCTATGATCTAGCCCTCACTTCCACGATCCTCACCATGGGTCTCTCGCCGATGGTCTCGGCCGCGGCTCTCCCCTTAGGCCGCTGGTGGCGAAGCCGGTCGGCCGAATCAGCCATTCCCACCCCCAACCGCGCAATCGAAGCGCCAAGGGAATCGTATGCGGACCATGTCGTCGTCGCCGGTTATGGCAGGACGGGCCGCGCCGTGGCTTCGGCCCTGCAATCGGCGGGTGTACCCTTCGTCATTATCGAGTTTGACCACGCTTCCTACCACGAAGCCACCGACAAAGGTTTCCCGGCGATCTGGGGCGATACCACCAGTCCGGAAATTCTCCGTGCCGCCGGAATCGACAAGGCCGCCGTCGCCGTCATGGCCGTGCCCGACCAGAGCACCGTTCGCCTTTGCGTAGAACGGGTCAAGTCGATCAATCCGCGTGTCGCCCTCGTGGCCAGAGCCGTGCGCGAGTATCACATCGCCGATCTGAAGCGGCTCGGCGTTTCGGCCACCGTCCAGCCGGAGTTTGAGGGCGGGCTCGAAATGGTCCGTCAGGCGCTTCTGCTCTATGGCCGCCGCGAGGATTCCATTCTCATCCTCATGTCGCTCATCCGGCGAGGCCTATACGAGGAAGGGAAAACCGCCGATCAGTTGCGCGAAAGCCGTTTTTGATGTCTAATCATTAAAACTTTGTGATCTACGAGGGGAAGAGGGTCGTTGTAACGGGTGGACTTGGCTTCATCGGCAGCAACTTGGTTCTGCGTTTGGCGGAACTCGGAGCGCGGGTGACGGCCGTGGATTCCTGTGTCCAAGGGTGTGGCTCGAACATCTTCAACGTCGCACCCGCCGGCGCCAAAGTCGAGGTGCTCAAAGCCGACATTGGCGAGCCTGAGTGCCTCACCGAAGTCCTGCGCGGCGTTCCCATCATTTTCAATCTAGCCGGTGAGATCAGTCACATCCATTCGATGCTCTACCCGGAGCGCGACCTGGAACTTAACACCCTGGCCCAAATGCGCTTCCTTGAAGCCTGCATCCGCATGACTCCCGGCGCTCGCGTAGTCTATGCCGGCACACGGCAAATATACGGCGCACCTCAGTATCTGCCCGTCGATGAACTACATCCGGTTAATCCCGTGGACTTCAACGGCGTACACAAGTACGCCGCGACGATGTACCACCTCATGTTCTCGCGCTCGGGCGACCTCGACGCCGCTGTCCTCCGCCTCACCAACGTCTATGGCCCGCGCATGGCGCTAGACGTCCCCTGTCAGGGATTCCTCAGCACGTATGTCCGCCGCACTTTAACCGGTAGCCGCCTCCAAATATTTGGGGACGGAACGCAGTTTCGCGACCCTGTCTATGTCGACGACGCCGTAGAGGCGATGCTCCTCGCCGGTGACGCCAGGCGGCTGGCCTCGCGCGAATATAACGTCGGCGGGCCCGATGCGTTGACTCTCACCGAGATCGCCAATGTCTGCACCGCGGCAGGCGGTATGGAGGCGCCGCAGTATCGTGAGTTTCCTCCGGAGCGGAAACAGATCGACATCGGCAGCTACCACACGGACTCCACGCGGCTGCGGGAGGAACTCGGCTGGCAGCCCAGGATCCGCTTTGCCGAGGGCATTGCCCGCACGGTGGACTATTTCCGCAACCACCTTGAGCACTACATGACGCCCGGAGTAACCGAGCCGGAGTGCAAGTTAAAGCATATGGGCGTCGAGCGAGGTGCCTACAGGCTGATGCCGGCATGATGAACCCGGCCGAATTCGCCAACATCGCGCAATCGGAACAGAATTTTTGGTGGTACCGGGGGATGCGGCGCATCACCTTTGCAGTCCTCGATCCCGTAGCCCGCCGCCGTCCGATCCGCGACGTGCTCGAAGCGGGCTGCGGAACCGGCCACTTCTCACTTCAGCTGGCCCAACGCTATGGCTGGCGCATGCACTCGCTCGACCTCGGCTGGGAGGGGCTGGCTTTTGGCAAGCAGTTGGGCGCGCCGCGCATGGTGCAGGCCGACATCTGCCGGCTCCCCTATCGCGACGCGGCCTTCGACGCCGTCGTCTCCATGGACGTTATCGTTCATCTTCCGCCCGGCCGGGAAGTAGAACCCCTTGCCGAGTTCACTCGTGTCCTCAAGCCGGGCGGACTTCTCGCCCTACGTGTTTCCGCGCTCGACCTACTGCGCAGCAATCACTCCGTCTGGGCCCAGGAGCGCCAGCGATTCACACGTGCCCGCCTCGAGCAAGCCGTGAGTGAACAAGGTTTGAAGGTCATCCGCGCCACGTATGCGAACTCCCTGCTGTTGCCGGTCGCGCTCGCTAAGTTTCGCATTTGGGAGCCACTGACCAAGTCTCCGCCGAGCAGCGGCGTGGAGCCTGTTGCCCCTTGGCTCGACAGCCTGCTCCACCTGCCGCTCGCCATCGAAGCCGCTTGGCTTGGGGCGGGTGGTGGATTCCCGGCTGGCCAATCCATTCTTCTGCTTGCCGAGAGGACCCATTGAACGGCTCCCCCGGTCCGCGTGAGTGGTGCGCCGTCGCCGCCATTGCTTTCCTGCAGTTGACGCTGCTGGTGGGAATTGCAGCGAGAGTCGGCGTGACGGTTGACGAACCGTCCCACCTACTCTCCTCCCGCCTGTATTGGAGTGGTGAGGACAAGCTGGCGCCCCGCGATATGCCTCCGCTGCTGAAGATATTTGCCGGCGCTGTTGCTTCTCGTTTCGAGATTCCTATCCCCCGCGACCACGCCTCCTGGAAAAAACAGAATGAATGGGAGATCGCGCTCGAAATGATGGAACGCATGAATCGTGCGCAGATCGAACAGGTGTTCTTCTGGGCGCGCCTTCCCATGACATTCTTTCCCGTCGCGTGCGCGCTTCTGCTGTGGTGGTGGGCCCGGCAATTGTTCTCTTGGCCGGCCGCCGTTGCCGCCCAAGCGATACTTGCCCTCTCGCCAACCGCCCTCGGCCACGGCGCGCTGGTGAAGAACGATATGGCGGCAGCCTTCGGCTATCTGCTTTTTTGGTACGCGGCTTGGCGATGGTGGCGGAGTCCGGAATGGAAGCACGCCGCCATGGTCGGAATCGGCTTGGCTGCGGCGATGCTCGCCAAGATGTCCATGCTCATCCTTCCACCTATCGCTGTCCTCGGCGTTTTGCTCAGGGCTCGCTCACTGGGGGTAAAACGGGCCATCGCGACGCTCGCACTAGTCCTCCTCATCCCCTACATCTCCGCCCTCGCCGGATGGCAGTTTGAGGTACGGCGCCTCGGCAGAGCCGACATCGAGATATGCCGCCAGGACGCGCATTTACCCTCGTGGGCCTGCGACGTGGGTACTGTGTTTCAGGCCGTGCCGCTACCGCAGCCACTTTGGGACGGCTTCCTCGGGTTGCTTCGATCCAATGACGTCCCGCCCGGCGTCTATTTCCTCGGCTCCACGCAAACCAGGGGCCTACCCGCTTACTTTGTGGTCGCCCTCCTGGTGAAACTGACCGAGTTCGCGCTCCTCCTGTTTTTTGCGGGGGCCGCGACTCTCCTTTGGCGACTTTGGCGTCGCCGCCTGGACGCCTCATGCGTGTTCTGGACCGTCCCGGCATTTCTCTACATCGGTCTGGCGTCTGGCGCCAATCTGCAACTGGGTGTCCGCTTGGTGCTGCCCGCCTTGCCGTTCCTCGTGCTTATTGGCACGTATGCTCTGGACTTCGCGGCGCCCCGGTTGAGAACTTTCCTCTGCGCCGCCATCATCCTCTTGGCTGCCGTCAAAGCGGTTCAAGTCTTCCCCAATGGCATTTCCTATTTCAATGCGTTTGCCGGAGGACCGGATAACGGCATCGCCTGGCTATCCGACAGCAACCTGGATTGGGGCCAGTCGCTTCGTGATCTCCGGCATGAAGTAACCGACCGCCGCATCAAGTTTCTCCGCGTCTGCTATTTTGGAACCGACAATCTCTGGGCCTACTTCACCGATCGCGAGGTCGAGCAGATCACGCCGCCCTGGAATGCGGCATTTGCCCAGGGACCTCATTACCAGCCGCAGCCAGGCTGGTATGCAATTAGTGCCACGCACGTCACCGGACAGTTGTTTCCTCGTGAGTATCGCGACTACTTCCAGGTCTTTCGCACCTTGCGTCCCGTGGCCAAAGCCGGTTATTCGATTTTCCTGTATGAAATTCCCGATCCCGCGACGACACGCGATCGCCCAGTGGAAAGTTCCTCCCAGGTAGTAAGGTAAGGATACGGAGGCTGGGAACGATGCGTCGGTGCCTTACCTGGATCGGGCGTCTGGTGTTTTTCGGAGTCACGGTATCGCTATTTGCACAGGAGGCCGTGCGCTTCGAGTACGATTCAGGGGAACAGCGCTGGAGCCTCGACAACGGCGTGGTGCGGCTCCGCCTGCAATTACATCCGAGTGGCAACCTTGCGGTCGAGTCGTTTACCCTCGCTGCGGCCGGCGATTCCTGGGTGCCCGACAGCCGCTATCGCTCGTCGCCCATACAAGTGCAAGTCGGACAGGAGTTCGTCAATGAGAACTCTCAATTCCGTTTAGTCGCGCAGTCGGCCGTTAACGCCCCACGTGGAGGGAAGCGGCAATCGATCATCCTCGAAGAACTCACCGGCAAGGGCCGCTTCGCACTCGACCTCGACATGCATCCCGGCCAACCCGTGGTGCGCTACCGCGTCCGCTTTATCAACCGCGGCTTCGTTCGGCAAGTAGTCCGTGGTGTAAACCTCGCTCCTTGGACCTTTGCAGGTGAAGGGCGTGAGTTCACCGTGCTAAC